>CAZSKH010000039.1:0-13255 GCA_964607395.1 uncultured Algimonas sp. | reverse complement strand
TGGCCGAAGATGGCCAGACCTCGCCTTTCACCATGCCCGGCAAATTTCAATCCGGCGGCGGCGGCTTGACCTCGACGACGGATGACTGGCTCAAATTCGCGCGGATGTTGCTGGATGAAGGCGAATATGACGGCACGCGTATTTTGGAGCCTGAGACCGTCCGCCTCATGATGACGGATCACCTCGGCGATACGCCACCTTTGCTGCCGTGGCTTGGCGGAGATACGGGCGCAGGGTTTGGCTATGGCGGCTCCGTGCAACTCACGAGCACGCCAGAGCAAGAGACGACCAAAGGCCGATATCCCGGGCAATTCGGATGGGGCGGCGCGGCGCGCACAAATTTCTGGGTCGATCCTGAAAACGGCGCGATTGGCATTATCATGCTCCAATTTTTCAGCCCCGAAGATCCGCAACTGCATGATGATTTCCAAGCGATGGCTCTAGCACAGACAAGAAATGACAAAGACTAGGCTGAGTTCACTGCAAGCGAAATGGCTTGCAGCCCATCATCCTGATTTCAGGGCGGAACTGCCGCGGCTAATTAATTAGGACTGTCCGCGTGGCGCAAACCGCGATGGCTTGCCAAGAGGTAGTCTAAAAATATTTTACGCAACTTCCGTCACGCGGCAGCAGTTTTTGACACGCCGGGCGGGGGTCCCGCAGTTCTGCCTTCCGGTCATGCAAGCCGTGAAGTCGTCTGACCCGGTGAAGGTCGCGTGACTCGCCGACATAAGACGTTTCCTACCATCTTATGCCAACCCCATTGTTTCCAATGGTCACGACAGCCCCGGTTTAAGACAAAGCGGTCGTCTCTCAGCGCAAAAGGCCCGGCACACTCCAACTTCTCACAGTCGAACGCTCAACCCTGCCGTCTCCCAAACCAGCAAGCGAGGCCTCGCCTGTCCTATGTCTGAAAGAACGAGTTAAATATGCGGGCAAAATAGCAAAGCGCGGATATAGTTTTTCATGTTTTTTATAAGGACCTGAAAAGCCACAATTTTCTGGCCCCCGAAGGCGTCGTGAAACGCGGATGCATTACGCTTCAGCCAAGTCCCGTCATTTGGAAACCCCAGAAAACGCGCAACTGCGCGGCGGCGGAACCGTTGAAGTCTACGGCGCGTATCCATTGTGAACCGGATGAAAGATGCACATGCGTTATTTAATCAGCCTGATTTTTGTAGGAGCTCTCTTTATGCCAAATCTCGCCTCGGCAGAAGCGTGCCCGCTCAATATTAAAATGGAATCCGTTGAAACCGTGTCGATGTGGCGGTCCGTCAATGACGGCGTCATGGGTGGCTTGTCCTCGGGCGGACCGAGCTTTGCGAAAGACCATATGGTTTTCAAAGGCGTGATTAATACGGATGGCGGTGGATTTTCATCCATTCGCGCCCGGGTCGCCCCCAACGCTTTCGCAGATATGGACGGCTTAAAATTACGCGTGAAATCTGATGGCCGCATTTACAAAGCGACGTTTCGAACAGATGCGCGACGAGGATGGCGGGAGGTGTCCTTTCAAGCGCCGCTGCCGGTAAAATCCGCGGGTGAATGGGAAGATGTGTTTGTGCCGTTTTCGGATCTGACGGCCTCTGTTTTTGGACGTCCCGTGCGCGGCGCGAAATTTGACCCGCGAAAGGTTCAATCTGTCGGCATCATATTGGCCGATGGTCAAGACGGTCCGTTTCAATTGGGCGTGTCCGAAATGGCCGCATGCAAATTTGAGGCATAGGCGCGCTTAAGCTTCCCTTGTTCTCGCGGCCGTCCTTGGGCAAAGCGCGACCATGAAAAAGACCACGCCCATTCTGATCGGTATTGGCCAAGCGGTTGAGGCCATGCCTGATGATTTGACGAGCGCTGCGTCCCATGCCGAGATGGCAGGGCGTGCTGCGCGCGCAGCTTTGTCGGATGCGGGTGTCGACGGGGTGCTTATCGACTGGCTGGGGTGCGTTCGAATATTCTCAGATAGCAGCCCCGCCTATGCCTGCCCCTTTGGCGGTCCCGATAAATTCCCGCGCGCTGTGGCAGCGCGCATTGGGGCCACGCCAGAACATGCGATCTATGACGTCATAGGCGGGCAGTCGCCGCAGACATTGGTCGCAGAAGCAGCACAGACCTTAGCGGCGGGCGAGGTCCAATTTGCGGTCATCGCCGGCGGTGAGGCTTTGGCAAATATGCGCGCAGCGCAGCGCTCGGGCGCGGCTTTGGATTGGTCCGAAACTCATGAGGGCGACTGGACAGACCGGGGGCCGTTTAACGGACCGATGATCGTCTCCCAGACAGAACTGGCACATGGTTTGATGGACGCCATGGCCTATTACGGATTCATTGAGACGGCCCGCCGAATAAAAGCAGGGCGGACTGTGGCGCAGCACCGGACCTATATGGCGAAATTAATTGCGCCGATGTCGACAGTGGCCGCGCGAAACCCCTATGCCATGTTTAGGCAGGCTTTCAACGCGGATGAGATTGCGGCGCCGACGACAGGAAACCGAAATCTCATTTCCCCTTTCCTGAAAAATATGGTCGCCAAAGACGGCGTCAATCAAGGCGCTGCCGTTGTTATGACGACTGTCGGGGAAGCTGAAAAACGCGGCATCCCGCGCGGCAAATGGGTCTTTCTGCGGGGCCACGCAGAGGCACAAGAAAACCTCATGCTGGACCGTATGGACCTCTCCCGCAGCCTCGCCATGGACCTTGTCATTCACGGTGCATTGGGTGCGGCCAATGTGAACCCGTCTGATATTGATCATACCGATATTTATTCCTGCTTCCCCTGCGTGGTCGATCAGGCCGCAACCCAATTAGAGCGTAAAAGTAAACCTATGAGTCTCACGGGCGGTTTGCCCTTCTTTGGCGGCCCCGGAAATAATTATACCTTGCACGGCATTTGCGAAGCTGTCGCCGCTTGCCGTCGCGTGCCGGGGTCTGTGGGCCTCGCGCATGGCAATGGCGGCTGGATGAGCAAACAGGCCGTCGGGATTTATTCGACAGACTGGAAAGACGGCGATGTTTTTGCGGATAAGGAGGTGATTGCCAAAAAAGTCGCGGCGCAGTCTTCGCCGGGACAAACGTCAACGCCGACAGGGGGCGCCGTGATGGAAAGCTATATTGTGCAACATAAACGCGGCGCGCCTGTGGGGGCCGTTGTGATTGGACAGCTGGCGGATCGAACGCGGTTCTATGCCAAGCTACAAGACGCCGATGTGGAGACGCTCACCGCTTTGGCGGACGGTAAAATGGACGGCGCAAAGCTCAAGGTAGAACCGGGTAACCCTGCCAATAAAGCGTGGTTGGTTTAATCTGATTTCAAGGATTCCAGCGTCAAATTATTATTCGTAAAAACGCAAATTCTGTCCGCAATGCCCATGGCTTTGCGGGCAAGGATTTCGGCGTCTTTTTCATATTCATCCATCGCCAACGCGGCAGAAAGCGCGTAATTCCCGCCTGACCCAATGGCGGTAATGCCGGACCCTGTTTCCGCCGTGTCGGGTTGAACAACGTCGCCATTCCCCGTCAGGACAAAGGTCTCCGACTTATCTGCGACAATCATCATAGCTTGGAGTTGGCGCAGATATTTATCCGTCCGCCAATCCTTGGCCAGCTCTACGCAAGCGCGGGCGAGCTGGGTCGGGTGCGCTTCCAGTTTCGCTTCCAGCCGCTCCAGCAGGGCAAACGCATCTGCCGTCGCCCCCGCAAATCCGGTCAAGACGCTGCCGCCTGCTAGGGTCCGCACCTTTCGCGCGCTGGCTTTCATCACCGTATTTCCAGCGCTGACTTGACCATCACCCACAACAACAACTTTGCCGTTTTTACGAACCGTCAGAATGGTCGTGCCGCGCCACTGACTGGCATCGGCGTAATCATGATGGGGATTATAAGTCATAGTCTCAACACCCTTTTGTTCTGGCATTATAGGCGGCGATCTGGGCGGGTGTGGCCTCGGGCTGGCTGGCTTTCCATTCCGCATAATCCATGCCGTAAACGCGCCGTCGGGCGTCATCTAAATCCAGATCATGCCCCCGCGCTTCGCCCTCAGCGAGCCACCATTTGGACAGGCAGTTGCGGCAGAAATTCGCGAGGATCATCAGATCGATATTTTGCACATCTCGGTTTTCATCCAGATGTTTGAGGAGGCGGCGAAAACTCGCCGCATCCAGCGCATCGCGCTCGGCCTCTGATAAGTCGCTCATAATGTGCGGGCCTCATGGATGAGCATAATCGGTACGCCGTCGCGGATGGGGTAGGCCAGTTTGGCTTTTTTTGAGATCAGCTCATGGGTGTCCGTATCATAGGTGAGCGGTCCGCGTGTTTTCGGACAGACGAGGCTGCTGAGCATTTTGGGATCAATCTTTGGATTTTGTTGGGTCATTGTCTCGATCTGGCTCATTGTTTGGGTTGATCTTGGGGGTCGTTACCGATCTGTCCAGCATATAAATGCATTAAGCCGATCAAAAGCCTGCGGCGTTCGTCGCTCGTCGCAGCCTCCATCAGGCTTTGTTTGTCTTCGGGCTGGAAGGGAGAGATCATCGCAGATTGATTGATGAGCAGGGGCAATGGAATTTCTTTGAGTGACTCCCATTCGACCTGCACACCAACCGCTTTGGCGAGGGCCTTCATGGCAACGGTCAGGGCAGCGCGGTCAGAACGGCCGGACTCAGACAGAGCCTCGCTGGTTTGTTTGGCGTCATGGGTGTCGGCGTCATGTTGAAACCCGTCAAAGCTGATTTTGGCTTGGCGGTAAGGCGTCGTGACCTTTAATTCTTCGCGTAAATGAAACCGTTTTAAACCCTTTAGGACAACCAGATAGCGCCCGTCTTCTGTTTCGGAAAATTGCGAGATACGCCCCAAGCCGCCAATTTCGACCAATTGATCACCACGCGATTGCACCATGCCAATCAAGCGGTCACCCTTCAGGGCATCATCAATCATGTTGAGATAGCGCGGTTCAAATATATTTAGCGGTAAATCACAGCCGGGCAGCATAACGGTTCCGTTTAACGGAAACAGGGCCAAGCTCTCTGGGTTTGTTCGCCGGGCCAATGATTTATAATGCGCGCTCATGGAGGGAAGGTGGGAAACCCAAAGCCTCCTGTCAATTGGAAGAGGTGATAAGGCCGCAGATTGATCTCTTGACTATTAACTCTACATATGTAGAGTTAATGCATGGCACGCACTCGAAAACCGTCTTCTTCAACTTTGAAAATATTGAACTGCTTCTCCGCTTCGCCGGGCGGTTTGCATGGATATGCCTTGATGAAGGCGTCCGGGCTGGCGTCGGGTACGCTTTATCCTATTTTAGGCCGATTAAGTGATCGGGGTTGGTTGGAGAAGGCGTGGGAAACAGGAGATGACATCAGCGGTCCGCCCCGCCGGATTTATACGCTGACGGCTGTGGGCCGCGTGCAGTTGGAGGGTCTGACTGAGACGGATGATTTGCCAGCCGTAAAAGCGAGGACGGCTCCATGACCCATATTCTCGAAACTATGTTGGCTTGGGCCGAGCGGCAATTGCCCGTAGATCGGTGCATGTGGATTTCCGATTTGCGGGCCGAGTCGAAACACATTCCGGGTCGTTTCGCGCGCCAGAAATTTATGCTGAGCGGCGTAGTGGCCGCCATGGGGCAGATTTTACGAGTCAGATTCGGGGTGCAGCGGGTCGGGCAAACGCTTCTGGGCGCGGCCCTCCTCCTCCTCTGTATAGGCGGCAGTATTGTCGCGACGGGCATCGAAGACCATGTCGTTAGAACGGCTTTCAACTTTGTCATGCCCCTCTACGCAGCCGCCGGTGCGTTAGCCATGTCGAGCCTGCGGGGTATGAAATATTTCACATGCGCATGCAGCCTAATCTTTGCGTTGATTTGGCTCGTGTCCGGGTTGGAGGCCTTGACCTCACTAGATATACCCATCGCCTTCTTGCGGGCCTTCACCATAGAAGTTTCATTCATAATGGCAGGGTTATTTATCGCCGCCAGCTATCTCGATTGGGCAGAGGAGGCAGGCCCTGCCTGACCTTAAGCGTAAAGTATAGAGGACAAACGTTTGCGGCCTTCGCGGGAGACATCCGATTCTGTGCCTTCGGCCTCAAATATCGTCAGCAGGAACAGGCGCGCGGCCTCTCCGTCATGGGCGCGGTTTTTGCCGACCGAATAAATCAAATGATCTACAGCTTCCGCATTGCGGCCTGTCCCGACCAGGGCCTTGGCAAGCTCTAGCCGTGTATCCAAATCCTCCGGATTTGCCGCAACCTTCGCCGCGAGTTCAGCCGTTGGATCATTTTCATCGACGGCAGGCCGCAGTTCAAATTTCGATTTCAGTGCGGTAATTTCGGGGTCATCCGAAACAGACTCAGGCGCGTCCTTCAACAGCTCCAACGCCCCGTCGTCATTTCCGCCATCTATGTAAAGCCGCGCGAGGCCCGCACGCGCCGCCGCATTCTCATTATCCAACGCGAGAGCCCCCGCAAAATCCTGTGCCGCGCCGCCAGGGTCGCCTGCTGCCAAGCTGTCGCGTGCGCGTGCGACGAGTGTCCTGGCCTCTTCTTTGGGATCGGTCTCGCCGCTCAAGCGCGCGATAAACTCATTCAGCGCCGTATCGGGCTGCGCGCCCATAAAGCCGTCAACCGGCTGGCCGTCTTTGAACGCATAGACGGCGGGGATGGAACGCACACCGAGTTGAGTCGCGACGCCATTATGTTCCTGCGTATTAATTTTGACCAGTTTCACCTTGCCGCCCGCCGCTTTCACAGCTTTTTCAAGGCGTGGCATAAGCTGCTTACAAGGTCCGCACCAAGGCGCCCAAAAATCCACAATAACCGGAACCTCGGCGCTGGCCTCGATGACATCGGCCATGAAAGCCATGTCGGAACTATCTTTAACAATTTCAGCTGTTGTATCGGTCATAGGGTCTCACATATTCTTCGAGTCTCGCCATATGTGGCGGGTCAGCCACGGCAATTCAAGACCGGGAAACTTGTTCCGTTCGGACCAAGGGTCACAAGATAGTGAACCCAAATTTTTAAACGGGAGCGGTCTATTCCAGATGGAACTTGATTTTGACGACAACGCCGTCTTGCCGAACAGGCGCGCCGTTCAACAGGGCCGGGGAATAGGTCCACTCTGCAACAGTTTCCTTGGCTGCCTCAATAAAGAGCGGGTCCGTGCAACTGGCGATAATATTTGTCGGTGACCCTGATGTGTTGATGGAAAAGGCCATATCGCATTCGCCGGGTTCAGTCGCGGCGTCCGGTGTGATCGCGCCAAAGCGCTCTATTGGCTTTGCTGCCGTGTCAAAGGGACGATCCGAAGGGGGGTCCGGGGTGCTAACGGCTTGCGGGGTTTCAGTGACCGCAGCTGGGGTTTCCGGTTCTGACGTTTCCGGTTCTGGCGTTTCCAGTTCTAGCGTTTCCAATTCTGGCGTCGCCGGACAAGCCGCACTGACGTCAATGAGCGATCCATCCCAACAGGTTTTAACCTCTCTAAAACCCTCCGTTTGAACAGGGTCGGGTTGAGTGATCTCTACTTGCGCGGGGACGGCCAAGCCTCGGGATGTTTCAGCCCGTGCGCGCATGTTCAGAAGATAAGTGGCTTCTTCTTCATTGAGGTCCGATTGGCCCAACATTTCGTCAATCACAGACACGGCGTAGTCGATATTGCCTTGCGCGATGAACGGCTCGAGCTCTCCTGCGCGCGCGTTGATGGAGGTTCGGATAGATGTCGTGGTCATTGAAGCGGTATTAAATTCCACGTCAACGGGAACGGCTGAAAGAGCGCCCTCGTCGCTATTGGCGCGCGGACCCAGATAGTCGGTCAGGTCAGCGTCAGGGAAATATTCGGTAAATGTAGAAAAGGCCAAAACGGAGTTCTGCCTTTGCAAAGACGCGAAGGCGGCTCTTTCAGCGTCTTTTGCCAAACCACTCTCTGGATTATCTTTTGCAAATTGACCCAGGCCGGAAATCCGGCCCGTTTTGATCGCGTCTTGATATGCCGTTAGGACCGGATCACCATCGGGCGTTTCGGTATCTATATTTTCTGTTTCGGGTAAAGCCGCCGCTGATGTGACATCGGGTGCGCTCACAACGGTCTCGGCGTCTTTTTCTCCGCCGCCAAACAAACCCGCTGCATAAGCGCCGCCGCCAGCCGCCAATACAGCAACCGCTAATCCGATAAATAATCCGGCTTTGGATTTGGGTGCATCTTCAGCAACGCTGGCTGCCGCTGCAAGGCTAGACTCCGGGGATGGCGCGGCGTCCATGGCGACGGGGTCTATGTCTGCTGGCTCTGCTTCAGCCCCCATCACGTCTGGGGCTGCATCCAGCGTTACGAGGTTTACATCTTCAACTGTTTCAACGACCTCTGTAGTTTCAGGCGCTTCAATCTCCGCCGCAGCGACCTCAGCTGAAGCGACAACAGGCTCGGGCGTCGCCTCAGCTTCGACTGGAGTCTCAACTGCAACGAGCTCCACCCCGCATTGCGGACAGAACTTCGCAACATCCGGAGCCTTTGCTCCGCATTCGATACAAAAAGCCATGAGATAGCGCCCTCTTTATGTGTCAACGGACTCCTTATTAGCGCAATTCCCACAATTGAAAAGGAGATTATATTAACCCAAATTAATAGGCAGAAATCCGGTCAATCATAGTTTCAAAGAATCGGTCTGCGTCGACATTTATGGCCCAATCCGTATCACGAGGGTGATCCGTCATCTGCCAATAATCCACGCTCGTGTGCCCGCGTGTAAGCGTGCTTTCTGTTTCGATCTGTATGTTCACCCTCTTAAAGGTGAAGACATCGGGTTTTAGCAAATAGGTCGTGGTGCACGCGTCGTGAATGGGTGTGCCGGCGGTCCCGAATTTGGCGCGGTCATAGGCGGCATAATCACTGCGTAGCATGCCCGTCAGGCGCTGGCTCATCTCCGTGCCCAGCGCCGCAATCCGGTCAACATGGGCATCGCGGATGAGGGCTTTATGGCTAACGTCCAATCCAAGAACTGTCTTTTTGACGGGTGCATCAAACACGATTTTAGCGGCATGTGGGTCCACATAAATGTTAAATTCTGCCGACGGCGTGATGTTACCAGCTTCGCTGCGCGCGCCGCCCATAATTACGATTTCTGATATGCGCGCGGCAATATCCGGCGCGCGGGTGAGGGCGGTTGCAATATTCGTCAGCGGTCCGGTCGGCACCAAAACGATGTCATCAACCCCTCGGCACAGGCGGATAATCGCATCGACGGCATTTTCATCCTGCAAGGGCAGGTCAGGTTCAAAAATTTCGATACCGTCCAGCCCTTCCGCGCCGTGAACCTCTTCGGCTGTGGCCAGCGGCAGCTTTAGGGGCGCGGCGCATCCGGCAAAGACAGGCACATCCCCGCGTCTGC
This sequence comes from uncultured Algimonas sp., assembly GCA_964607395.1. Lineage (GTDB taxonomy): Bacteria > Pseudomonadota > Alphaproteobacteria > Caulobacterales > Maricaulaceae > Litorimonas. Next base: position 3,884 of record CAZSKH010000039.1, on the reverse strand, counting down.
AAAGCTCTACAATCATCCGCGCATTGCGCTGACATTTCACAAGGGAGGTATTCCCGGCAACGACGGTGATGGCGCGAATATCTAAACCACTGCCGGGGGACAGCGCCATGATGAGGCTGATCGCGTCATCCTGTCCTGGATCGCAATCAAATATGAGGGGCCGAGATTCAAAAAAAGCGTTTTCCATGCTATCTTATGGGCGCGAAAAGATTTGAGGGGAAGCCAGCATTCCTTTAAGTCGCCTGCCTACCTCAGCTAAAGACCCGAATTATGGCCAACCCAACACCGAATATCGAAAAAGTCTTTGTCAGCTCAGAGAGTCTCTTAAGGGATTCTTTTGAGCTCGCCTTGCGCATTCACGAATCTGATTTCAAACCCAGTTTTATTCTCGGCGTATGGCGGGGCGGCGCGCCCGTGGGAATCGCAGTGCAGGAAGTTTTGGAAACCCTAAATTGCCCAACCAATCATTTCGCTATTCGCACAGCCAGTTACGGCGCGCGCACCACCAGCTTTGACGGTGATGAGGTTCTGCCCGAAGTCCAGGTCATGGGCTTGCAGCATGTGGTCGATGTCGTGGACGCCGAAGATCGCCTTTTGATTATTGATGATATTTTCGACAGTGGCCGCAGTGTCGACGCGATCATCCGCGAAGTCCGCGCGCGCTGCCGCAGAAACACGCCCCAAGACATTCGCGTCGCGACAATCTTTTATAAGCCAAAGCGGAACCTAACCGACCGCGTTCCGGATTTTTATGTCCATGAAACCGATGAATGGACGGTCTTCCCGCATGAGCTGCGCGGCTGTTCCGAGGAAGAGTTGCGCAAACGCGGGACGATGCCGGAACGTTATTTCGAGATGAAGCCCCAATTCTAGGTCGGGGTTTTAGGGCGGCGCTTTCTTCTCCCCGCTTGCAGGGGGAAGTCCCCAGAGTGTTTTGAAAAAGCACGGAGGGGGATGGGGGGACGCTATCGTAGCAGTTATATTTCGATCATGGTCGGACCTAGCCCCCCATCGACCACGCGTTTTTTCAAAACGCTTAGGCCACTTCCCCCCATAAATGGGGAGAAGGGAATCAACTATCGCCCCAATAATTTATCCACCTCGGCCCGTGTCGGACTGGCCGTTTGTGTGCCGAGTTTCGTCGTCGTGAGCGCGCCGACGGCACAGGCAAACTCCAGCGCAGCTTCATGAGATTGCTTCTCCGCCAGCGCCACAGTCAGCGCCGCCGCAAAGGCATCGCCTGCTCCCGTCGTATCGACAACATCAATTTTGGGCGGAGTGGCGGTCGCAATGATTTTTCCGCCTTTGCGAAGTTCCGCGCCATTCGCCCCCAAGGTCACGGCAACTAATCCCAAGTGATGTTTCAAATCATACTGCGCCGCTTCGCCTTCATTGACGATGATGAGATCCGCACGGTTAAGAATGGCGTCCACGCCGCTGCGGACAGGCGAGGCGTTCACCGCGACAAAGCCTTTATATCCGTCAAGCGCGCCTTCAATCACAGCCGTCGGGATTTCAAATTGCGTGATGAGAACATCGCTACAGAGTTTCGGCACATCGCCCGGCGCGTAGGCGGCATTGGCTCCGCTCGCGACGGCGATTTGGTTTTCTCCGTCTTTTGAGACTGTGATAAATGCGAGGCCTGTATGCGCGTCCACCCGCCGAACAGCGTCCAAATACACGCCCTCCTTATCCAAATTTACGAGCGCTTGCGCGGCGTAATCATCATTGCCTACCGCCGCCATGATTTCCGTTTCCGCGCCAAGCCGTTTCGCGGCAACTGCGACATTTGCGCCTTTGCCGCCGGGCAGGGCGGTATAGGCGCCACCCGTCACCGTCTCGCCTGCCTTTGGGAGGGTTGCGACTTGGACAATCAGGTCGAGATTGACCGAGCCTAAAACGGTCAAACCATAGCTCATGCGATGTCCTCGCTGAAATCAATTATCGTCGCGGGGTGTCCCGCGCTGTCGGCGAAGCGAATTAAATCCTGCGGCGCAATCCGTGTGCTGGCCGTATTGCGCATAGGGTGGAACCAAACGGCGTCGTGGTCGAAGAGGGCTTTGTCCAAGATGAGACGCACTTTGGCGTCAGTGTCATTCAACACAGAAAACACGGTGACCGACCCCGGCACCACGCCCAATAAATCTAGCAAAGCATCAGGCTTGCCAAAGGACAGCCGTTTTGTCCCGATGCGTTTATGGAGCTGGTTCAGCTTAATGACCGTGCTGCCCAGTGCGCTCACCAGCACATAATCCCCGGCTTTATCCTTCAGGAATAGGTTTTTCGAATGACCGCCGGGCAGGCGCGCTTTCACATCTGCGCCCTCCTCAACCGTGAACACCGCTGGGTGCTCTTCCGTGTGATGGGCAATGCCCAGCTCATCCAGCCGGGCATAAAGGGCAGGTTCATTTTGGTGTGTCTTTGTCATGCTCCGCGCTTAGAGGAAACCAAGGCTTTACTCAAATGGAGGATAGAAGAAGGCTTCGCGCGTAATCATCCCCTCCGCATTGACAGTATACATCCCGACTTCGCGCATCTGCATCCGGTTGCCGCTCGTCTTTTCCGTGACGTCCATGTCGAAAATCAGGGAGAATGTGTCATCGCCGTGGAGGAACGGGCCTTCCGCTGTGTTGCTATGAACCTCATTATTTTCATACCACCATTCGCTCTTGGCTTTGATGGCGTCCAATCCTTTGGCCTCGCGCCCCATGGGGCTACCCGGCATCTCCAAGGCCTCGACGGAGACACAATCTTGGGCGTAGAGCTCATTCATGCCTTTGTCCTCTTGTCCGGTTTGGCAATATTCCGTCAGTGTCTTGGCGGTTTGAACCAATTTTTCGTTAAACATATCGCTCTTCTCCATCGAAATTGAGCCGCCTCCCTAGCATATTGGCAAGCCCGCGCAGAGTCTCGATTTGGAGCGGATGAGGCTATGTGATTTTGCGCTGCAAAAGGGCTTGAACAGTCCGCGGTTTTGCGTCTATACGGCGCGCCTACCAAGGAACGCGGTCCTAGACCCGCGTTTTCTACGCAAATCTAATGAGCGGGCGTAGCTCAGTGGTAGAGCATCACCTTGCCAAGGTGAGGGTCGAGGGTTCGAATCTCTTCGCCCGCTCCAGATTTTTATGACCTATACAACATACCCAACCGTCGCTCTCTGTTTGCTATTCGGAAAGACACCATATGGCGAAGATGGGCGGGGTAGAAAATTCGGATGCGGGTATCAATGACCTTAGGGCTGCAACTTACTGCGTATATGAGAGCGATGAAGCTCCGCATTGGCAGTCAATTTTGAGACCAGTTCAGCGTAACCACCGACTGACCCAAGTTTTGAGAAAACAGGTTCAGATGTCAAATTCATGCGCGCGTGTCCTTTTTGAGCGAGAGAGTTAAGCCAGAAGAGGGCTTTCTCATAATCCTCTTGAATCAAAAAATATGCGGCGCCGCCTAGAACGTCTTCGTAAAGCAAAAAACTGTCTGGTTCCTTATCGTCATAATATTGCGTGAGTTCATCACAAATACGACTTTCCATAGGGGCTCTGGCACGTTTAAACACAAAACACATTCTAGCGTAGTGTAAGCCTTGACCGGGATGAATAGCGATCTCACTTCGGCCTGAAAGAAAAATATTAAACCGCTGAGCAGCCGTTTCGTAATCGCGGAATAAATAGTGAATGTTTATGTGTGTGTCTTCTAAACCCAAACGGCCCAACAAAAAATTGGCATCTTCTTTATTTCCATCCATGGCATGAACTAAGGCTTCCTGCACATTTGTATGCGCCGCGCCCCGTCTTTCAGGCGGCATACCCAAGACGCTATAGAGATCAATCAGTTCATAAATGACGTGGCTATCCAGAGGATTTATTGCTCGCGCGCGTTCAAGG
>CAZSKH010000038.1:1411-13432 GCA_964607395.1 uncultured Algimonas sp. | reverse complement strand
TGACCGCGGGAACTTTGGAATTATTCGGCGACTAACTACGGGGCAGTGGAGGGTCTTTCGAATTTCCGCTTTACGATCCACCAAATTACAACCGCGCCCAGCATTTTACCAATAATGCTCATGGTGACATTCGGCCCGGTTAGTTGATCAGGCCTGATCATTTCTGCGCCGTAAAGAAATATTGTCGTATCCAGCGGCGCGGCTATGGCAGACGACAATAAGACACGCGTCGAAAGCTCATATTTCGTGAAGGTGAACAGCGCCCAATCGACCAATTCCGCAATAGCGAAAGCGCCGCCGCTTGCCAATGCGAGTTCCGGCCCTGCCGCAACGGCTGTCAAGACCAGCGCAATAGCCATGGCGACCAAAACCCAATGACCGACCTCGCGCTGTGCGAAATCTCGCACGACGAGGACTAAGCCCGTGACGATTGTGACGGGGTTAAACGCCCATCCCGGAAGAACCTCCCACATCGGCGCCCAAGTGAAGGACCAGTTGATGAAAGGAATCAGCGCAACATAGACCAAAGTCATAAGAGGGAAGCTGAAAATACGATTCTTACTCTTGGAAGCGGTCATAACTAAAATTCACCGTGGATAACTTTTCATCAATAGAATCATACGCATGTGTTATTCAATCGCAAAACTAACGCCAAAATAGGGGGCTATAGCTGTTGAAGTAGACTCTGATTTCCGACTCATCTAGACCTTGGTCGGAGAAATTGTTTAAACGGCTAACATCATGTCCAAATGTAATCCTACAATATCCGCAATAGTTGCTAAAGCTAAGCACGAAGTAATCGGCTGCAACGGTGACATGCCTTGGAGAATGCCTTCGGATTTGAAGTATTTTCGCAGAATGACCATGGGCAAACCTTGTATAATGGGTCGAAAAACTTGGGAAAGCCTACCTTTCCCGCTTAAAGGGCGTGCAAATTTGGTTTTGACGCGTCAGATCGGTCTTTCCCCGGAGGGCGCAGAAGTGTTCCATTCGAAACAAGATATTTTGGAGAGAGCAAAAGAGATTGCCTGCTCGACTGAAAAGCATGAAGTTATGATTATCGGGGGCGGGGAGGTTTATAATCTCTTTCTCGAAGATTGTCATAAGATCTACATTACTCGGATTGAAGGAGAGTTAGACGGAGACACCAAATTCCCTAGGTTTGCTGCTGGTAAAGATTGGGAGTTGATTGATCGAGACCCTCTGAAAAGACATGAAGGTGATCAATTCAAGGCTGAAAGAAAAGTTTACAAACGCAAAAGAAATCTATTTGATCTCCCGGTGTCGTCAGCCGATATGGTGTGCCAAAGTTCTCTAACGAAAAAACTTGCGGTCATCTAACTCGATAAAGTTAAATCTCAGCTCTCCTGCTTATTCTCAAACGTATTACTCTTGAAACTTTTGTCGGACCGCGCCACATGTGCGGCAAGTGAATTTCGGAGACGATATGCCTGATAATAATAGTCCTTGGGGGCCCAAGCCGGGCTCTGGTAATAATGGCGGTAAAGGCGAGGGTAATTCGCCGTGGGGCAGTGGCGGCGGTCAACGCCCAAATAGGCCACAACGCCCCAGCCGTGAAAATGTCATAGAAGGTTTCAAAGCCCGCACAGGCGGCGGCGGAAATCGCGGCGGCGGCAGCGGCAATAGCCAGTTGCCAGACATTAATATCCCGCCTTGGTTATTCATCTTGGTTCCACTCGTAATTTTGTTGCTGACCTCAATTTTTACGGTGCAAGGTAACCAACAGGCCGCGATTTTGCGATTTGGGGATTATGTGCGGACCGCAGGACCCGGTCTGAACTTTAAGTGGCCCTATCCGATTGAGACGAAAATTGTCGAAGATGTGACCGACCAACGCGAAATTACAGTTGGTATAAATGATGATGAGAGCCTGATGATTACCGGTGACGAAAATATCGTCGATTTGGAATTTAAGGTGCTTTACGTCATTAAACCGGAAGGCGGTTTGAGCGACTTTTTGTTCGAGATTGAAGATCCGAATGAAACCGTCAAAGCGACCGCCGAGTCTGTCGTCCGCGAAGTCATTGGAATGAATGACTTAGACAAAATTATCACAACAGAACGAGCACAGTTGATTTCCGCAGTGCGTATGCAGCTCCAAACTTTGTTGGACGAATATCAAGCCGGCGTCGAAGTCGTCGATGTGCAATTCCAAAAAACAGATCCACCCGAGGGTGCTGTTTTGCAAGCTTTTGACCGTGTTGTGGCCTCCGCACAAGAGGCCGAGGCGGAAGTGAACAATGCTCGCGCGGAGTTTAACAAGGTGACTCTGGAAGCTGAGGGTCGGGCCGCCGCTATATTGCAAGAAGCGGAAGCCTACAGGGATCAAGTCATTGCGATCTCGCAAGGTGAAGCCGAGCGTTTCTTAGCAGTTTATGCAGAATACGAAAAGGCGCCGGAAGTGACCCGCCGCCGAATATATCTTGAGACCTTAGAAGAGGTTTATCGCGATGCTGACAAAATAATTCTTGACGGTCAAGCGGGCGGCGGTGCCGTGCCTTATCTCCCTCTCAATGAACTTAAACGTGGAGGTTCCCAATGAAAAATCTCGGCTCAACAGTAACGCTTGTCATACTCGCGGTCATTGCAGTCCTAGTCTATCTGGCGGCCTATACCGTTCGCGAGGACGAGCAGTCTTTAGTCTTGCGTTTCGGTGAACCTGTAAAAGTTGAAAATGGCTACGGCGTCGAGGACGATGCAGGCCTGAAGTTCAAACTCCCAATCATTGAGACGGTTCGAGAATATGACCGCAAAAATCTGGAACTTGACCTTCTGCCGCAATTGATTTTGGCATCGGACCAAGAACGATTAAACGTCGATGCCTTCTTGCGCTATCGCATCACGGATGTTCAGAAATTTTACGAGCGGTTCAATACGCGCGGCATTGCTGAAACGCAGATGAAAGGTATTTTGGACTCCTTGCTAAGGGATACTCTGGCGAGTGTGCCGTCTCAGGAAATTATTTCTGGTCAACGTGCAGGCCTGATGAAACAAATTTTGGACCGCGCAAATGATCGCGCGTCAGCCGGTAATTTCGGTGTGACCTTTATTGATGTTCGGATTATGCGCGCAGATCTTCCTGAAACGGTCGAAGAACAGGTGTTCCAGCGCATGATTGCCGACCGGAATGAGGAAACAAATCGCAACTTGGGTGATGGGTCTCGTCAGGCACAGCAAATTCTCGCTGAGGCACAAAAGACGAAAGATATCACAATCGCGAATGCGCAAAAGCAATCCGAGCTTATCAAAGCGGAAGGCGACTCAGAGCAAAACCGAATTTATGCCGAAGCTTATGGTGTAGATGTGGGCTTCTTCGAATTCTATCGGTCGATGGAGGCTCTTCGGAGAGGGTTTGGTGGCAATACGAGTTATGTCCTAAGCCCAGATTCGGACTTGTTGAGCTACCTCGAAAATGATCGCGGACAAGGCAGTAAGGGCCGTTAGGTCAATCAAATGAGCGCAATCATATTGGTGGCAATTGGTGGGTTTATCCTACTGGAGGGCCTCATCTGGGCAATTGCGCCCACGGCCATGCGCCGCGCCTATGATCAAATGATGCGCCAGGTCTCGGATCGGGATCTGCACGTGGGCGGCGCCATTGCCGTTTTCATCGGGACGTGCCTGTTCGCGCTGGGGGCAAAGCTCATTTTGCAATAGGACGCACGGCTTCAATGACGCAAATGTAAGCTCTGATCCGCAGTGTTTCTCTTGGCAGCACGCCACATTTCGCTAGGGTGTTTTTATGACATTGTTTCGCTCCGCTGCTTTTTCTCTCGTTTTCGCTTTCGCTGCTGTCGCGGTGACGCCTCAGATATCTCAGGCCCGTGCCACGCCTGACAATTTCACCGAATTAGCAAAACGCTTATCGCCGTCTGTCGTCAACATCTCGACCGCGCAGACAATCGAGATTGATACGTCGGAGGCCAAACCCTTTGAAGAAGGCTCCCCGCTAGAGCGGTTCAATGATTTTTTCGGCCGCAGAGCAGACCGCGATGGCCGCGTTAGCAAGGCTCTTGGCTCGGGCTTTGTGATCGATGACGAAGGCCATATCGTGACGAATAATCACGTCATTGAAGGCGCTGACTTAATCGAAGTCTCCTTCCCGAATGGTGATACATATGAAGCGGCCCTGATTGGGCGCGACCCCGCGACGGATATCGCCATTCTGAAAATTGAAGCCGGAGCCAATATACCCGCCGTGCCCTGGGGCGACAGCGATAGCGCCGAAGTCGGCGAGTGGGTCATCGCAATCGGTAACCCATTTGGCTATTCAGGCTCGGTCGCCGCCGGGATTATCTCCGCGCGCAACCGCGATATTTCATCCGGAGCCTATGATGATTTCATTCAGACGGATGTTGCTATCAACAAAGGTAACTCGGGCGGGCCGTTGTTCAATATGGACGGCGAAGTCATCGGTGTGAATACGGCGATCCTCTCGCCAACAGGCGGCAGCGTCGGGATCAGCTTTTCCGTCCCTGCTGAGCTGGCGAAATCTATCGCCGCGCAATTGATTGAGTTTGGGGAAACTCGGCGTGGCTACCTCGGTGTCCGCTCACAAGTCGTAACCAATGCCCTTGCACGCAGCCGAGGCTTAGATAAAGCGCAAGGCGCGATTGTCCAATCTGTCGTCGAAGATAGTCCTGCGGATAAAGGCGGTTTGCAACGCGGGGATTTGATCTTGTCCATCGGCGGGAAGCCTCTGGAAGCGTCGCGCCTTTTGTCTCGCCGCATCGCGGAAGCGGAAATTGATGCGCCTGTTGAAATTGAAATCTTGCGAAAAAAGAAGCGTAAGACGCTGACCGTGACGATTGAGCGTCTGAAAGAGAAAGTCACAGAAGAAGAGAAAATCCGCCGCGAAGTCGCGGAAGGAAATGCCGAAAGATCCGTTGCTGGCATTTCAGTCGAAGCGCTGAGTGAGGATGTCCGCGACCGAAACCGTATAGATGAGGACATTAAAGGCGTCCGCGTGGTTAAAGTTGGGAAATATGCCCCCGCCAGTGGCAAAATCCTCAAAGGGGACATCATCGAAGAGGTCGCTTTTGAACAGATTACCACACCTTCAGAATTTGCCGAAGCTATGGAGGCTGCGGCTGAATTAGATGAGCCCGTGACCTTGCTGATCAATCGCGGCGGCAATTATATCTTCTACGCTCTGAACCCGACGAGCTAGTCAGCCTCACGCGAGGTCAGCCGTCATGAAACCTGTCATCTGTATCGCAGGGCCGACAGCAAGCGGTAAAAGCGCATATGCGGTTCGCGTAGCCCGCGCGCTAGACGGCGAAATCATCAATGCCGACGCTTTGCAGGTCTATGCTGATTTGCAAATCCTTTCTGCCCGGCCAACGCATGATGAAATGGGCGAACTGCCGCATCATCTGTTTGGTCACGTGGCGGGGTCGGTCCGCTATTCAACAGGGGCTTGGTTGCGCGAGGTTGAACCCCTTATTCTCGACATACTTGGGCGCGGCAAAACGCCCGTGCTCACGGGCGGGACAGGGCTATATTTTCGCGCGCTTCTAGAAGGCATGGCCGATATACCGGCGGTTCCGAAACATGTGTCCGATGAGACGTCGGAGCGCTTGGCGCAGGATGGTATCGAGAGCTTGCGAGCAGAGGCAGAGCAACTCGATCCTGTGGCGACTGCGCGGATATTGGGTAATGATCCCCAGCGCTTACAGCGCATTGTGAATGTCGCGATTGGAACGGGGCAGGCGCTATCAGTGTGGCAGGCCGAGACCCACCCGGTGGTTCCGTCACGCTTTGCAAGATTTTGTGTCCTGACACCGCCGCGCGAGAGGCTCTATGCCCGTATTAATGCGCGCTATGATGTGATGTTGCGCGCAGGTGGTCTTGAGGAGGCAAAGGCGATTTTCGCGAAAGGCTATGATGAAACCTTACCCGTCATGAAAGCGATTGGTTTGCGCCAATTAAATCGTTATTTCAGCGATGCAGGCTCGCTAGATGAAGCTGTGGAAGACGCCAAGCGCGAGAGTCGCCGCTTCGCTAAACGCCAAACAACGTGGTTTCGAAATCAACCACCAGCGGGCACGCATTTGGAAACGCTAGAGGACCAAACGGCTTTCCTTGCGTCGCTCAAGGGCCTTCAGTTTTGAACGCGCGAACACTCTTTTGGCTAATCGCTAGCCTGATGGTGCCTGTCCTTTTAGTCGTTGCGGCGAAGCAGATTTTCAACATCGACCAGGCTGAGTTTTTCGCCATGATGCAGTCTCTTTCTCAATCGCCTTGGGCTGTGCCCGTCACGATAATGTTGTTCTGCGGTTTGGCCTTTATCGGCGCGCCGCAATGGATGTTGATCACGGGAACCGTGCTGGCCTTCGGGGTTTGGGAGGGCGGAATTTTGTCTTGGGTTGGTAGTCTTGCTGCCGCCGTTCTGGGGTTTTGGATTGGCCAGAGTGTCGGGGCGGAACGTCTCCGTCGGCTGGATGCAAAGCTTATCCGAAAACTCTCAGCAGCTGTTCGAAAAAACGGCTTCGTTACAAGCCTCGTGGTGCGGCTGGTGCCTACAGGGCCCGCTATTTTGGTTAATCTCGCAGCGGGCGTTTCGCGCATGAAGTTTCGGCATTTTGTGGCCGGGACGGCCATCGGAATTATCCCAAAAATCTTGGTGGTCTGTTTGGTCAGTCAAGGCCTGATCGCCGGGTTTTCCGGCAGCGTCATGGCCGTGTTCTTCGCAGCGCTGGCAGGTCTTGCGATTTTACTGTCTTGGTTCGCCCGCAAGCGATTAGAGGCGCGTTCACCGTTATAGGGCGAAAAAATGCAGTATTTTGACCGATTTACCGCGTCGCTGCCTTGCAAATTAGGTAAAGGTTAATCATCAGCTCCGAGAAGGACCTATCGGTAATAACTGATTCACCATATTTAATCGGCTGCGTCTTAAAGGCGCTCCTTTCGCGGCCACATGAACCGGATTGACCATGTCTATCTTTGATGCATTTTCAACAGACCTCGCAATTGATTTGGGCACGGCAAATACGCTGATCTATGCCAAAGGCCGAGATATTGTTTTGAATGAACCTTCTGTTGTCGCCTATTCGGTTCGGAATGGCCGGAAGGTTGTTCACGCTGTTGGCGAAGACGCGCGTATGATGCTGGGACGAACGCCCGGAAATATTGAAGCCATTCGCCCCATGAAAGATGGGGTGATTGCGGATTTCGAGGTCGCGGAAGCGATGATCAAACACTTCATCGAAAAGGTGAATAAGAAGAAATTCGGCTTTGGCGGCACTAAGGTTGTTATCTGTGTGCCTGCGGGCGCAACAGCTGTTGAGAAACGCGCAATCTACCAATCCGCGCAGCAGGCTGGCGCCTCCAAAGTTTATATTGTCTATGAACCCATGGCCGCAGCGCTTGGCGCCGGATTACCCATTCACGAACCGTCCGGATCGATGGTTGTGGATATTGGTGGCGGAACCACGGAAATCGCGGTCTTGTCACTCGACGGGATGGTCTACTCGCGCTCCGTGCGTGTCGGCGGCGACAAGATGGATGATGCCATCATTCAATATGTTCGCCGGACAACGAACCTCCTCTTGGGCGAAATGAGCGCAGAACGCGTCAAAAAAGAAATCGGATCTGCAACCATGCCGGAAGACGGTGAGGGGATGACAGTTCAAATCAAAGGCCGCGACTTGATGAACGGCGTCCCGCGAGAAATTGCGATAAATGAAGCCATGATTGCTGAAAGCTTAGAAGAACCGGTCGAGCAAATTGTTGAAGCCGTGAAACTGGCGCTGGAAGCCACCCCGCCTGAATTGGCCGCCGATATTGTCGATAAAGGTATCATGCTCACGGGGGGCGGGGCACTGCTCCGAAACCTAGATGTCGAGCTACGGGAACGCACAGGACTGCCTGTATCCATTGCGGATGATCCGCTGTCTTGCGTTGTGCGCGGCTCCGGGACTGTGGTTGAGAATCTGAAAAAGTGGAAAATCGTGCTAGAGGCCGGCGTTTAGGCCAGACAGACTGCGAAGGCTTTTGCGGCCCGAAATTAGAGGATGAGTGATGCGAGGCAGGGAGAATCCGAACGGAGGCCTAACCCGCATCGCCCTCATCGCGGCCATCATCATTTCAATCGCCTTGATAAGTTTGCAGCGCGGCTCTGAGCCCAATACCTCAGGCGTAGAGACCGCAGCGCAAGAAACAATTGCGCCTTTGGCCTCTGTTTTGGCCGTGCCGCTTCGACGTTTCGAAGGGCTTATGTCAGGCTTTGGAGAGCGGCGGTCTGCCTTTGAAGATAATGCCGCTCTCCGCGCGGAAATTTCGATGTTGAGAGACCGGCAAGCTCGCTATGACAATCTCGCGAATAAGGTGGCGCGCTATGAAGCGATATTGGGCGTTGATACGGAAACAGATATTCCCCTTCGCAAAATAGCGGCGCGCGCCGTCGGAGAAACTGATGGACCCTTCCTTCGGTCACTCATCCTGAATGTGGGTGCAAAAGATGGTGTCAGCGTTGGGAATCCTGTAATGTCCACCAAGGGTCTCGTCGGCCATGTCATTAACGCCGGGCCCAATACGACACGTGTGTTGCGCATATCGGATTTAAATAGCCGAATAGCCGTCGCCTCAGTGCGATCTGGGGCAACCGCAATTTTGGCTGGCGATAATTCTCCGCTTCCAAAATTATCTTTCATAAACCAACGGGAAAATTGGAAGATCGGCGATCGGGTGATTTCCTCGGGCGATGATGGCTCCTTACCTCGGGGGTTGCAGATTGGCGAAGTCGTCCGCGGTGAAGCGGGAAGCTTTCGTGTCCAATTATCTAGCCTGTCTGAGCCTTTGGATTGGGTTTGGGTTTCGCCTTTTGAGAAATTAGTGCCCCCGCCAGAGGCAGATGAAGATTTAGACCCTGAAATTGTCCCCGAAACGGTGGACGCCCCATGAGCTATCTTGGGGCTCATACGCCAACACATAAAATTTGGCCCGCTATTGTGGCCGGGGTGGCGCTTTTCATTGCCGCCGCCTCTTCAATTGCGGGGGTGAACCTATTTGGCGCGCGGCTCGGATTTGGGTTTATACCGCTCGTCGTCCTTGTTATTTGGCCAAGACGTGCAAATAGGCTTGTGTCTTTGACTTTTGTTTTCTTCGCCGGGCTTTTTATGGATTGGGCGACGGGTGGTGTGGACGGTCAATGGGCGCTCATTTTCGTCTTTGTCTGGGGGTATTTAAGACCCGAGCTACGTAGCGCGCCTTTTTCCCCTATTACTTTGCTATCGGTCTGGCTGGCAGCGTGCGGAGTGGCGCTGCTTTTATTGTCGCTATCAGGGTATTTCGTGGTCCGGATATTGCCTGACTTCGCTGTTATTGGACGGCAAATATTATTTGCGACCTGTTTGCTACCCATATTCCTTTTGCTGCGCCACGGACTTGCGATGCGCGTTGGTGACAGTGAAGATTGGGGCTAGATATTATGCAGCCTCTCTCACAGCAAAATAAGACAGATACGAACCTTATCACGCGCCGAACCGCCATTTTAGGTGCCGGCGGTGTTGGCGTGTTTAGCGTGTTGGCGGCGCGGCTGTATCAGCTTCAGGTTTTACAAGCCGAAAATTACCGAACGCTTTCCGATAATAACCGATTTAATTTCAACATGCTTATGCCTGAACGGGGCGAAATCAGAGACCGGTTTGGCATCGCATTGGCGCGCAATGTTCAGAATTATCGCTTGGTCATGATACCGGAGCGCACAACGGAGATTGAGAAAACCTTGGACCGTGTGTCCCGGATCAGTCCAATTTCTTCTGGGCAAAGAGCGCGCATTAAAAAAGATATTCAACAAAACCCGAAGTTTGTTCCGATATTGGTCAAGGATAATATTGACTGGGAAACCTTCACCGCTTTGAATATGCGGCTTCATGCATTGCCGGGTATTGTCTCAGAGGCGGGGCAAGGACGTGCCTATCCAAAGAACGGCGTTTTCTCGCATGTCTTGGGATATATAGGCCAAGCGAGCGAGAGAGATATCGAAGCGGATGATGACCCCCTATTGAGGCAACCCACCTTCCGGATCGGTAAGACAGGCGTTGAGGCCGCCGAAGAAAAAACGCTGCGGGGCGCGTCAGGGCAGTTGAAGATCGAGGTCAATGCGCGAGGCCGGATTGTCCGGGAATGGCCCGACCCCGCCACCAGAGCCACGCCGGGCGAAGATGTCTGGCTGACGCTTGACGCCGAGTTGCAAGAGTTCGCCGCCAAGCAATTTGCCACGGAGGATGAGGGTGATGATAGCGGCGGGGTCTGCGTCGTTGACATTATTACGGGGGAATTGCGGACCTTATTGTCCATGCCCACCTTTGACGCCAATCTGTTCGTGTCAGGTTTGACCCAAACAGATATGGACCGGATGAATAATGATCCGAAACGGCCGCAATATAATAAGGCCATTGCCGGCGGTTACCCACCGGCCTCCACCTTTAAGATGGCGGTCATGTTGGCGGCGTTGGAGTCAAACTTGATCGATCCGGCCAAGCCTGTCTTTTGTTCCGGTAAGATGCGGTTGGGTAATCGCACATTCCATTGTTGGAAACGGAGAGGCCATGGCCGGATGGATATGCGCGACGCCCTTAAGCAAAGCTGTGATACTTATTTTTACGAAATTTCGCAAATCATCGGGATCGACGCGATTGCGAATGTTGCCCGCAGATTGGGGTTGGGCGAGTCCTATGATATCTCTATCGGCGGCGCAATTTCGGGCATTGTCCCAGATGGACCGTGGAAGCGGCAGCGGCTTGGAACCGGCTGGCGGATGGGTGATACGCTCAACGCGTCTATTGGGCAGGGGTTTGTTCTCGCCACGCCTCTCCAGCTTGCAATTATGACGGCCCGTCTCGCCAACACGATAGAGGCTGTTGTTCCGCAGTTAGTAATTGGTCAAACGCTGCCTAATTTTGAACCTCTCGATTTTGATCCTGAGCATTTGGCTTATGTCAGGGATGCGATGTGGTCAGTCACCTCCGAGCCTGGCGGGACAGCCTATCGTCATCATCCCTTTGGAATAGACCCTTCCGTCATTGGAATGGAATTGGCTGGGAAGACCGGCACGGGACAGGTTCGCGGTATTAGCGCCGCTGAGCGGGCGACAGGTATCCGGAAAAACGCGAAACTACCCTGGAAGTTAAGAGATCATTCGATCTTTGTCGGCTTCGCACCATATGATCGTCCGCGTTTTGCCATTGGAACGATTGTCGAGCACGGTGGTTCTGGCTCTAAACGCGCCGCCGATATTAGCCGCGCTGTGTTGGGTGAGGCCTTGCGCCGCGATGGGATGGCGGATCTATCGGCTGCGGAAACCGGAGCGCTAGAGTAATGGTTTCGCCGAGCGGAAGTTTTCGCGGCGCTGTGCCTGCATCGGGCGGGACGCTGACAACCAAGCTTTTTGAAATCAACTGGCTACTTCCGACGCTTGTCGGGGCTTTGGGTTTTGTCGGCGTTGCGATGATCTTTGCCGCCACGGATGGCGTTTGGCGCTTAGGCGCGTTTCAGCATTTCATTCGTGTCGGAGCGGGTGGATTGGTCATGTTGATTGTGGCGATGGTCGACATCCGAATTTGGTATCGTTTAGCCTATCCGATTTATGCTGTCGGGTTGTTGCTCTTGATAAGCGTTGAGTTTGTCGGTGTGGAGGTCAATGGCTCCATACGTTGGCTAGATTTTGGCATTGCCAGATTACAGCCATCCGAGGTTATGAAGCCCGCCATCGTTTTAGCTTTGGCGCGATATTATCATGATCTGCCGTCGCATCGCATCAATCATGTTGTCGGTTTGATCGGGGCTCTAATATTGCTCGCGCTCCCCATGTCAATCATTCTCGGCCAGCCGGATTTGGGCACGACGCTTTTCGTGGGGATGACGGGTGTGGTTCTCATTTATCTAGCGGGCATCTCGTGGCGTGTGATAGGTTTTGCCAGTCTGTTTGCCGCAGTCGGCATACCGCTGTTTTTCAAATTCGGTTTAAAGCCTTATCAGCAAGAGAGAATTCTCACT
>CAZSKH010000038.1:0-1401 GCA_964607395.1 uncultured Algimonas sp. | reverse complement strand
AATGGATAGACCGCGCGACAATCTCGGCGATTTGAGCCAGCTATCATATCACGCAGTCGAAAATTGCTTTGGGCAGCGGCGGGGTCAGGGGCAAAGGCTTCATGCGGGGCACGCAGCGTCAGGGCGAATATGTCCCCGAGAACGAAACCGATTTTATCTTCACGGTGATCGGAGAAGAATTCGGATTCATTGGCTGTCTCTTGACCATTGGCGTTTACATGGCCGTCATCGGCGTCTGCCTTTGGCTGTCTTTACAATGCAAAGAAATGTTCGCCAAATTATTAGTGATGGGCCTAACGACTACCTTCACGCTCTATATTTTCATCAATCTTGGAATGGTCATGGGGCTGGCGCCGGTGGTAGGTGTTCCGCTTCCGCTAATTTCCTATGGCGGAACGGTGATTTTGGCTGTCATGGGCGGCTTTGGGTTGATCCTCTCTGCCCATTTGCACCGGGGCGTCGAGCTTCCGCGCTCCGGATAGTGAGCGGCGGTTCGGCATAAATTTACCTCGTGAATATAGTCTAAGAGAGCATTATTTTTGAATCTCAGAGGGGGTCTGCCTTGACCCCATTTACTGAGGCGTTATGCCATTTCATTCAGGGGACAAAGAACCTCACAGGTCTTTAAGGGGATTTTGAAAATGGCAAGCATTCCTGTCGAACGTGGCACCGCACAATGGTCGTCCCGCTTTGCTTTTATTATGGCGGCTGTGGGCAGCTCTGTTGGCCTCGGTAATCTTTGGCGTTTTTCGGCCGAGCTTGGTACAAATGGCGGCGCAGCCTTTCTGGTCATCTATATCGCTTGTATAGTGTTCGTTGGTATTCCGGTCTTGATGAGCGAATATATCATTGGCCGCGCGGGCAACGCGTCTTCTGCGGTCGGGTCCAATAATGATCTGGCTGATCGCTCGGGCGTGTCCAAGCTCTGGAGTAGCGGCGCGTGGTTCGGGATGATTGCGTCATTCTTGATCGTGAGTTTCTACTGTGTCGTGGCCGCATGGGTGCTGGCTTACATTCCGAAGTTTTTGTTTGGCTCATTTGCCGGAATGCCTGCGGGAGAAATTGAGCAACAATTTGGATTGATGGTGTCAAATCCAACAACTCAAGTTTTGCCGTGGTTCCTGTTTTTTGGGCTCGTGACAGCCTGGTTGGTTGCACGCGGCGTGAATAAGGGTATTGAGTTGGCCGCGCGCCTGCTGATGCCGATCTTCTTTATTTTGCTGATTGGTCTCGCTGCCTATTCTATTATATCTTCGATGAGCAGCGGCGGCACTGCTGACGCCTTCGCCTTTATGTTCACCCCCGATTTCAGCAAGATTAACGCAGAGGTCGCGCAGAGTGCATTGGGACAGGCCTGTTTCTCTATCGGTATCGGGAATGCGATTATGATCACTTACGGAT
>CAZSKH010000037.1:0-13518 GCA_964607395.1 uncultured Algimonas sp. | reverse complement strand
CGTTTTGGCCTCATCGACCATAAATTCGTGTGACCCTTCCTCCGTGATAATCGTCAGAGGTTTGGGTTCGCCGAAGTCGACCACGTCATTTTTAGACGTCTGCGCGAATACGGGTGCGGCCAGCAAAGACGCGCCAAGAGCGAGGGAGAACAAGATTTTCATAAGCTCGACATACAGTCTCAAGCCTTGGAATGTAAATTGAAAATCATGTGAGAATGCAGCGCGCACCTTGTAGACATTGCTGCGTCGGCTGAATGGCAGTCCCTAGGGGAATCGAACCCCTCTTTCCAGGTTGAAAACCTGGCGTCCTAACCGATAGACGAAGGGACCGCACTAGTCAGTGGAGCGCGCTATATATTCGGTTCCCTCGGCTGGCAAGTGGCTTTCGAACAAAAATTCAGTCCAAAACGGGTGCGAGGTCCTGCAAGTGGAAATCAATACGCGTTCGCCCTTGCCAGACATTGGGTTTGAGTTGCCCAACGGCGTGAAATCGCTGAGAGCCGGCCATCAGTAGAGTTTCGTCCAATCCTGATTCGCCTGCGCGGAAGCAAATCCCGCTCAGGGAGCGCCCGTCCCCATCAATAAAGGTAAACCGCACGTGATCGCCTTTTGTCCGTTTGGCGAATGATACCATAACGTTTGAGAAGGCGAACACGGGCTGAGCATTCCCTGCGCCATATGGCCCAACTGTCTCAACGAGCTGCATCAATTCATCATTCACGGCCGACACAGACAGCAGAAAATCTAATTTGGTCGACTCATTTCTCAGTGCGGCTTCGACATCTTGCGATAACTTATCCTGCATAAAGCCCCGAAATTTATCTATATTTCCTGAACTCATGGTCAGCCCGCCCGCCATTTCATGTCCGCCGCCAGATATCAGCAAACCTTCGGATTTAGCCGCCGCTAACGCCCCGCCCAAATCAACGCCGGAAATAGACCGACCTGATCCTTTGGCCATAGGCGGCGAGGCGTCTTCATCAATCCCGATGACAATGGACGGCCGGCGAAACCGATCTTTTAACCGTCCTGCGACAATGCCGATTATGCCGGGGTGCCAATCTGGCATGGCAACAATGATAACTGGCTCATCTGCTTGCGCCTGCGCGGCCTCAAGCGCCTCAGCCAAGATGCGGTCCTGCATTTGACGGCGCTCTTGGTTGACCCGGTCTAGCTCTGCGGCATGGGAATAGGCTGTTTGCGCGTTTTCCGTGGACAGGAGTTCCGCGCCCATATCCGAACGACCAATGCGTCCCCCCGCATTGATGCGCGGGCCCAAGACAAACCCGGCGTGATAGGTTGTAAAGGGTGGTTCAGCGCTTGCCACATCTGCGAGGGCCTCAACGCCAATGTTCTTATTCGCCGACAGAACTTTCAAACCTTGGCGAACAATGGCCCGGTTGACGCCCCGCAAAGGCACAACATCGCATATGGTTCCAAGCGCCGTAAGCCCGAGCAGACTCTTGAGATCGATATGAGGTGACATACCCCGGGCTCGCGCCTCTCTGTGTAACGCGACCAACACCATAAATGTCACACCCGCAGCCGCTAAATGGCCCTGCCCCGATGTGTCGTCTTGACGATTCGGATTGACAAGCGCCAGAGCCGGAGGCGGCGTGTGGTCCATCAAATGGTGGTCAATCACGATGACGGGCAAGTCGATCTCATCCGCATGTTCCAGCGCGCCATAGGCCGCCGCACCGCAATCCAGTGTCACGACCAAATCCACGCCCTCTGACTTTAATCGGTCAAAGGCAGCGTCTGACGTACCATAGCCCTCTTTCACACGATCCGGAACATAGAGGCCAAACTCATAACCGGCCGCCCTACCCCAGCGAATAAGCTGCGCGGCTGAGGTCCCCCCATCAACATCGTAGTCTGAGAACAGAGTGATGCGTTTTCCAGCGGCGATATGGTCCAAGATCAGTTTGGCGGCTTTGTCCGCATCCACAAGGTCCGATGGATTTGGCAAACTGTTTTTCAGCGTCGGCGATAGAAACGTCTCGACTTGCTCTGGGTCAACATTGCGCCCAGACAAAAGCGCGGCCTGCAATAGTGGCAATCCCGTTTCGGACGCATATTCTTCTAACCCCGCCGGATCATGGCGATAGGTCCATTTACGTCCGCGAACAGAGCGCGTAACGCCAAGGCATAAATTATCGCTCATTCCGATGTAACAGATGTGCCCGCCGCAACGGGGGCGGATTGCAAAAGAGATTTCATATTGCGCGCGGCTTGGCGAATGCGTTGTTCATTCTCAACCAAGGCCATGCGGACATAGCCCTCGCCGTTTTCGCCAAACCCGACGCCCGGAGAGACAGCGACGCTCGCCTCTTTCATCAGGAGTTTCGAGAACTCTACTGATCCCATATGCGCAAATTTAGGGGGCAATGGCGTCCATGCAAACATGGAGGCGTCCGGCGACGGGATATCCCATCCAACCCGGCCAAAGCTCTCAACCAACACATCCCTGCGTTTCCTGTAGATTTCCCGCGCCTCATCAATGCAGTCTTGAGGACCGTCAAGCGCTGCACACGCTGCGACTTGGATTGGCGTAAAAGACCCATAGTCCAAATAAGACTTCACGCGGGTTAGCGCTGCGATGAGGCGCCTGTTGCCGACAGCAAAGCCCATGCGCCACCCCGCCATGGAATAGGTCTTGGACAAGGAAATTGTCTCAATTGCCATAATCTCTTCGGGATCGATAAATTCGAAAATCGAGGGCGGCGGGTGGCCAAAATAGATTTCTGAATAGGCCAAATCAGATAAGAGGATGATGTCATGTTCTTTGGCTATCGCCACGATTTCATTATAGAAATCCCGGTCAGCGGTCATCCCTGTCGGGTTGGATGGAAAACAAACTACTATCGCCATTGGCGGCTTATCGGCTTTTGCTAATGCGGCCTTCACCCCGGCTAAATACTCATCTGCTGTAATGGCGGGAATGCCTTGAATCACAGCTCCCGCAATAACAAAGCCATAGGCATGGAGCGGGTAGGACGGATCGGGCGCATAGATGACATCGCCCGGTGCCGTGATCGCTTGGGCAAGGTTGGCGAAGCCTTCTTTGGACCCCATCGTTGCGATAACTTGATCTTCGGCGTCCAAAGTCACCCCAAATCGCCGGTCATAATAGCGCGAGCAGGCCTGACGCAGACCCTTGATACCTCGCGATGCGGAATAACCCGTTACCCGAGGCTTTTGCACCGTCTCAATCAGCTTATCGATAACATGCTGAGGCGTTGGCAAATCGGGATTGCCAAAGCCAAAATCGATAATGTCCTGACCATCCGCACGCAGCTGGGCTTTCAGCTTATTGACTTCGGCGAATACATAAGGCGGAAGCCGTTTTATCCGGTAAAATTCATCCGTCGGGATTTCGGGATTAGTTTGCATGTCGGCGCGTCCTGATACCGTGTCTAACGGCGGGGTTCATAATCCGGAAAGCCCTGCACGGGGCCCGTAGCGGGATCGTCTAATTTATAAGCCTGCGCTTTAGCCTTTAAGGCTTCATATCGGCGTTCCGCTTCCGCCTCGGTAAGACTAGGCTCAATGGGAGCCGGAGCAGAGCTGTCTCGCAAAGCCTGCATAGCGCGAGCATCCCTATCCCATTGCGCATCCGACCGAATATCTTCTGGTGCAAGAGGCGCATCTTTCACGCTGGGATATTCTTTATTGATATTTGCCGCATCCTCACTGAATTCGGGCGACTTCATAATATCAATTTTCGGCATTTTTACGGTTTGACAAGCCGACAACACGAAGCCAGCGGCTAGGCCAACAGCGATTCTTCGAAAGTTCATGCGTGTGATCATGATGTGTATATGCGCCAAAACACCTAGGGGGTCATCCTAATTATCGCTCATAATTCAGCGCGGGCTTACGGAAAAACCCCCACATGTTGTAAACCCAGGCTTTCGCCCCACCCTTGCACTACATTATAGTTCTGAATGGCTTGCCCCGAGCTACCCTTTGTGAGGTTATCGATTACGGACACAATGACGGCTGAGTTCGGTGTACGGTCAGCGAAAATTCCGATTTGGCAGTGATTGCTGCCCCGCACATGACGAGTTTGCGGGGCTTGGCCCTCGTCCAACACGTGGACGAAATTCTCTGCCGTATAGGTCTCTAGATAATGTTTCCGCAGGTCTGAGACACTCGCACCTCCAATCATGTTCACATGACACGTGGCAATCATACCGCGGTTCATTGGCAGCAAATGCGGCGTAAATCTTACGCTCGCGGCCTTGCCTGCGAAATCCTGTATGGCCTGATCCATTTCAGGCGCATGTCGATGCGTGCCGATCGCATAGGCCTGCGCGCCATCTGCGGTTTCGGAATAGGCGAAAGCGAGCGTTGCTTTTCGCCCTGCTCCGGTAACGCCCGATTTCGCATCGATAATGAGATGAGCCGGATCGATCAGACCTGCGTCCAAAGCAGGCAAGAGCGCGAGCATTGCACACGTCGGGTAACACCCTGGACAAGCCACCAGTTTTGCGCCCGGCAACTGATCCCGCGCAAATTCGGTCAGGCCATAGACCCGGTTTTTCAAAAGCGCTTTGAATTCATGCGGCCGATTGTAAGTCTTCGCGTATAGTTCTGGGTCCGACAGGCGAAAATCTGCCGAGAGGTCGATCACCGTATCGACCTTATCGAAAATCTTGGCAATCGTTTCTTGGCTGGCGCCGTGGGGCAGACACGCAAAGACGACGTCAATCTCATCCCAATTGACGTCTTCCAGAGTTGTAAGCGGCGGCAAAGCCTGCCCCGCATAGTTACGGAACACATCAGAATAGGCTTCGCCCGCACGGCTATGGGCCGTCATCGCCGCCAGCTTAAGCTTGGGATGGCCCAAAATCAGGCGCACCGCTTCCGCGCCAGTGTAGCCTGAGGCCCCGAGGACTGCTGCGTGTTTCATGACTTTCACCCAATAAAAAAGGCGCCTCGGTGACCCGAAGCGCCTGAACACATAGACCATAAAGGTCTGTAATGACTTAACGCCCAGAGGCCTAACGTTTCGAGAACTGGAAGCTCTTACGTGCCTTGGCTCGGCCGTATTTCTTACGTTCCACAACACGCGAGTCACGTGTGATGAAGCCAGCTGCTTTCAATGGGCCGCGCAAAGCCGGCTCATAATATGTCAGCGCTTTTGTGATGCCGTGACGCACCGCGCCAGCTTGGCCGGACAAACCGCCGCCTTTAACCGTTGCCATCACGTCATATGAGTCAACGCGGTCAGCAACTTGGAACGCCTGTGCAATGATGAGGCGAAGAACCGGACGCGCGAAGTAAACTTCTTGGTCACGGCCATTGATAACAATCTTGCCGTTACCCGGCTTAATCCAAACGCGGGCAATGGAGTTTTTCCGTTTGCCAGTCGCGTAAGAGCGGCCGAGATCGTCGATTTTTGGATCAGGCAAAGTTGCCGGATCAATTGCGACAGGGGCCGCGCCATCTACGGGAACTGTGCCCTCAACAACATTTTTCAGGTCCGAAAGGGACTGTGCAGTATTTGTATCAGACATGTTCTAACCCCGTTTCACGTTTTTTTCAGACACTGATTTGAAATCAATGATTTCAGGATTTTGAGCTGTGTGCTCATGCTCTGCCCCAGCATAGACGCGAAGGTTAGAGAGTTGCTTACGCGCCAAAGGGCTTTCCTTTGGCAGCATACGCTGAACGGCCTTGCGCATGACGCGGTCTGGGAAACGTCCATCGAGGATTTTCCCCGCAGTCGTTTCTTTGATCCCGCCAACATAGCCCGTGTGGCGATAATAGATTTTATCAGCGCGCTTTTTGCCCGTGAAATGGACTTTGTCAGCGTTAATGATGATTACGTTGTCGCCGCAATCAATATGAGGTGTGTAGTCGGGGCGATGCTTTCCGCGCAGGCGCATAGCAACAAAAGTTGCCAGACGGCCAACGACAACATCTTCCGCGTCGATGAGAATCCATTTCTTCTCAATGTCAGCGGTTTTCAGAAACTTGGTCGTTTTCATGATAAACCTTGAAAAATAGAGGAACAGACCAAAACGGGCTGCTCTGCGATGGCGCTACCTACGCAAGGCCGTATATCTCGTCAACAGCCTATATGAAAGGCCTTTACCAAAATACTTATATAAAACAACGACTTGAAAAACAGGTATTATTTTACCGTATATCTGGATCGCCAAACGACAGCCATTGCCGCTAGGAACACGAAAATAGAGGTAAATTGATGCAAGAGCGACAGGTTCAACGGCGCAGCAGACACCAAAGTCCAAATCCCCAGCCCAACTTGTACTACCAAAACAGCTAGAAACACCGCCAAGGCCGGCCTCATGGACTTATCGGTCCTAAAAGACAGCCAAACCCAAAGCGCAACTGCCAACACAATATAAGCTAATGTTCTGTGGTTAAATTGTATGGCTGCGGGATTTTCGAACAGGTTCCGCCAAAATGGAGACTGGATGCCATAACCTGCCGGAATAAAATCACCGTCCATGAGGGGCCATTCATTATAGGTCCGCCCTGCATGTGTGCCCGCCATGAAAGCGCCGCCAATAATTTGTAGAAAAACGAGACCAGCCAAAACACGCGTTCGCCCGCGACCGTGTTGGAACTCCGCGCCATCCCACCCCGTTCGTTGCCGCTTATATAGCCAATATAGAACGCCCAGGATAATAAACGCCATGCCAAGATGTGTCGCGAGGCGATATTGGCTAACACTGACCATGCCGTCTTGCAGGCCGCTATAGACCATCCACCATCCGATCGCGCCTTGAAGCCCGATCAAAATCGCTACGCTGAAAAACTTCCAACGGTGGCCCATCGGCAATTTTCCCCGCGCCAAAAACCAAAAGAACGGCAGCGTAAAGGCGAGACCGATGAAACGGCCCAATTGGCGATGCCCCCACTCCCAATAATAGATAAATTTGAATCCCGCCAAATCCATGCCGGGATGTTCGGCCTCAAACTCCGGAATGAGCTTATATTTCTCAAACTCCGCTATCCACGCCTCATTTGACAAAGGCGGCAAGGCCCCGCGAATTGGGGCCCATTCGGTAATCGAAAGACCTGAATTTGTCAGACGGGTCGCACCGCCGACAACGATTATGGCGGCAACCAGAATGATCATGAAAATGAGCCAAATTTCGACAGATTTCGAGCGCGTTTCAGACATGGCAGCGATATAGCGCGGATTACGCCAGAGTCGACGCGACATTTCAGTCAGGTGGGCAGTCTGCGCTTAATCGAAATTAAAATCAGGCAGTTCCAAGAAAGCCGTTTTCAGCGCATCACCCCAGTTATCGGAAACCTGCCTGAAATAAGGGTCTTTGGCCTTAATGCGGCCCTCCGCCTCTAATTCAAAACTATCGGTTTCATAGATCTGAAAATCGAGCGGCAAACCGACCGACAAATTCGCTTTAATGGTTGAGTCGAAAGAGACCAGCAAAAGCTTCATGGCTCTTTCATAACTCATATCCGGATCATAGGCCCTTACGAGAATAGGTTTGCCATATTTGGTCTCTCCGATTTGGAAGAATGGATTATCAGAGCTAGCCTCAATGAAATTACCTTCTGGATAGACCAAGAATAAGCGGGGCGGCATACCTTTGATCTGTCCGCCGAGGATAATTGTCGCGTTGAAAATTGAACTGGCTTCCTGACCTGTTCGCGCATTGTCCTGAATGACTTCTTGAAGCGTGTCGCCGATCAGTCGCGCCACCTGAAACATGGTCGGCGCCTTGAGAATAGACGGATCGCGTTTGCCCGGTTTTACAGAGCGTTCGGATAGCAAGCTGACAAGCGCTTGTGTCGTCGCGAGATTACCCGCCGTCAAAATGGTGATGACGCGCTCCCCGTCAACTTTCCAAGTGTGCATTTTCTTCACGGACGCGATATCGTCGACCCCGGCATTTGTCCGCGTGTCGGACATGAAAACAAGGCCTTTATTGAGGGTCATGCCCACACAATATGTCATTGGATAAAGTCGCTTTTCTTAGTTTTATTGTTGGACTTGGACAGTGACGTCGATCAACTCGCCGCTGCCGCCCAAGGTCATTCCGGAAATAGGCGCGGCTTGGGAATAATCAAGCCCCGTTGCGATACGCACATAGCGCATGTCAGGCGAAATACCATTTGATACGTCAAATCCAATCCACCCCAGATCGCCTACCCAGACTTCGGCCCAGGCATGAGTGGCATCTTGGTCCACGCGGTCATTCATCATGAGATATCCACTGACATAGCGAGCCGGATGCCCGGCATGCCGGGCGGCGGCGATAAAAATATGCGCATGATCCTGACAGACCCCCTGCCCCAAAGTCAGGGCCTGTTCCGCACTGGTCGTCGCCGCCGTTGACCCCGATGTGTAGGTGACTTGGCCCGCAATGCGTTTTGATAAATCGTGGAAATCTGAAATTTGCGGGTCGTCAGGAATCGTGCCGGACAGCGCTTTTACTTGTGGTCCCAGCTCGGTTAACGCTGTGTCACGCAAGAATAGCCAAAGCGGCGCAAATCCCGTTTGCGGACCCACCACGCCATTGGTGTCTGTCATATTTATCACTCCCTGCGAGGTAATCAGCAGCGCATTCATTTTAGGGTCAATCGCCACCAAATGGCTCGCATTGCCATGTTCATCGTCATAGGCGGCCTGAATTTTAGCGCCCTGTATATCTAACGACCAATCCAAAACCTCCTGCCCTGCGTTTGATTTTGGAGTCAGACGCAATTGTTGCAGTCCATAAAAGGGAGGTGTCTGGAAAGAATAACGGGTCGTGTGAGAAATCTTCAACTGCATGTCTAAGCCGTAAACCTGAAGTCACGTTCAATTGTCGCCGCCAGCTCACTGTTTCTCCTGAGGAACTTGGCAATGAACTCATGCAACCCAGACTCAAATATTGTCTCTACTGTCTTAGAGTTTAAATCTTGCAAAAATTTTGAGGCAATGTTGGAGGATGGCGATATCTTGTCATAGGCATCATCAAGGTTCCCCAAAATCGCAACAATTTCCTTCACGCTGAACGCAAGGGATTGCGGCAGACAGTCATCCCAGATCAGGAAATGCGCGATGCCTCTCGCTGTAATTTCATCTCGGTGATGCCAACGATAGGACTGCTCTGCGGAGACAGAGCGCAGAATCGTTTCCCATTGTTGATTGTCCAGCGGACTGCCGACATCCTGAACAGAGGGCAGCAAGATATAATATTTTACGTCCAATATCCGCGCCGTATTATCTGCGCGCTCTACAAAAGTTCCTAAACGCACAAAATCATAAATGTCATTCCGCAGCATGGTGCCGTGCAATGTTCCCTGCACTAACGCGCTTTGACGCCGAATCAGGCTGAGTACGTCTGGAATATCTTTGGATTTAATTGGTTTCTTCAAGCGATCTGAAATCATCATCCACGACTCATTGATCGCCTCCCAAACATCACGCGTGAGGGCTGTCCGAGACAAACGCGCATTGTTCCGTGCATTTCGCATGACAGACATCACGCTTGAAGGACTAAGAGTATCACGCAGCAAAAAATCAATGACCTTCATCCCGTCATAGTTCTCGCCGTGAACAGCTTCATACGCATCTTTTATCCCTGTCGTCGCGATGATCGACGCCCACTCCGTATTTGCAGAATATGATTGCGTGAGGGCAATTCGAAAACCAGCATCGACGAGACGCGCAATATTCTTGCTACGCTCAAGATACCGCGACATCCAAAAGAGACCACCTGCTGTTTTGCCCAACATCGCTAAGCCTCCAAGACCCAGGTATCTTTGGTCCCGCCGCCTTGGCTGGAGTTCACAATAAGGGACCCTTTCTCCATCGCGACGCGGGTCAGCCCGCCCGGCGTAATCGTGACGCCGTCACTTCCGACCAAAACATAAGGCCGGAGATCAACATGCCGCGGGGTAAGTTCGGATTTTTCAAAAACCGGTGTTGTCGACAAGGCAAGGGTCGGTTGCGATATATATTTCCCCGGCTCCGCTATTAATTTGGCGCGAAATTCTGCAAGCTCTTTTTTACTCGCCGCTGGGCCGATCAACATACCATAACCGCCTGACCCGTGAACTTCTTTGACGACTAGCTCATCCAAATGATCAAGCGTGTAAGCTAAGGAATCTGCATCAGAACATCGCCATGTTTCGACATTCTTCAGGAGGGCCGCCTCGCCCGTGTAGAATTTCACAATGTCCGGCATGTAAGAATAGATTGCTTTATCATCCGCAATTCCTGCCCCCGGAGCGTTCGCAATCGTGATGCCGCCCGCCCGATAAATATCGAATATCCCGGGAACACCTAACATCGATTGAGGATTGAAATTAAGCGGGTCGAGATAGTCATCGTCCACGCGGCGGTAAAGAACATCTATGGGCTCATACCCTCGCGTTGTTCGCATGCAGACGCGGCCTTTTTCGATTTTTAGATCGTGCCCCTCGACGAGCTCGGCTCCCATTTGATCCGCCAAAAAAGCGTGCTCAAAGTATGCCGAATTATGGACTCCCGGCGTCAACACGGCGATGGTCGGTTTTGATTGGCATTGATCGGGCGCACAGCTCGCCAAAGATCGGCGAAGATTATGCGGATAATTACTGACGCGTTGAACCCTATTCGCGGCAAAAAGCTCGGGGAACATTTGCAGCATGGTCTCGCGGTTCTCGAGCATATAGGACACACCGGATGGCGTTCGCGCATTATCCTCTAATACAAAAAACTCATCCTTATCCGTGCGCACCAAATCCACACCGACAATGTGCGTGTACACACCGCCCGGCGGTTTGATGCCGATCATTTCCTGTAAAAAGGCGGCGTTATTCGCGACCAAATGGGCCGGCAATATCCCCGCCTTGATGATGTCCTGATCATGATAAATATCGTATAAGAAGGCATTTATGGCATTGACCCGCTGTTCAATCCCTCTAGTCAAAACCGACCATTCATTGGCGGCAATAATGCGCGGTACAATATCAAATGGGATTAGCCGCTCCTCGGCCTCTTTCTTTCCATAAACATTAAAGGTAATACCCGTGCGGCGAAAAACAGCCTCAGCCTCACGCATTTTCTTTCGCAAATCTTTGGGCTTTTGAGAGGCATACCAGTCATAGTAAGCTGCATATGCGTCGTGGGGAATACGGTCTTCCCCAAACATTTCATCGTAAAACTTAAAACTGTCATCCACAGCAACTTATGAACGGAGGGCCTTGAGAATTGCAAGAAAATAACGCCCATTCAGGGCGTTGAGGGACGTCGCACAAGGTTTATACGCCAACGCACTCCAAAAATAGATGAAATCTCAAGATGGTCGGAGTGATAGGATTCGAACCTACGACCCCACGCCCCCCAGGCGTGTGCGCTACCGGACTGCGCCACACTCCGCCGCCCATCTTGAGGAGCGGGCTATAGGAAAAAGCCTGCCATCGCGCAAGGGATGTTTACGAGGGGCTGCCCTTATTGAGACGTGCCAGCCTTGCGAAAATCCGACATTTTTAATTTTAGCGACTCTAGGCTCCTCAAAGCGTCTTCGAGAGCCAACTTATCTGATGCAGAGGGACCTGTCTGCACCGGAGGAGCGGGCGGCGGCGGGGTCGATTGCGGAACGGCCTGTCGCGCTGGCGGCGCAGGCTTTGGCTTCGGCGCAGGCGCCGTTTGAACAGACGTATCTGCGGGCACAATCCGTCGAGGCAGAAGGTCCGTTTCCGCAACAGATTTTTCGCTGGCGGCTTTTTCCAACGACCGGCCCAATTCAATAACCCGGCCCGCGCCTTTTTTCTGGATAAGCTTTTGGACATCTTTGATGGGGTGTTTCTCATCATGGAGAAGTTTTTTAATGCCCCGGATGAATTCAATATCTTCTGGGCGATAGAAGCGACGCCCACCGCCACGTTTGATCGGCTTAATGTGAGTGAACTTTGACTCCCAAAACCGAAGGACATGCGGTTGCAGCCCTAGCTCATCCCCAGCTTCGCTAATTGTTCTGAAAGCGCGTGTTGTCTTTGTTTGGCTCATTGTTGCCTGCATGAATCGCCGACCGAACTATTCAGCCGCGAATCAGAGAGTATCATGATTTGGGGGATAATGCCGAATCCACGCGTTCTCGCAAAACTTGGGATGGCTTAAAGACCAAAACGCGCCGAGACGTGATCGGCACTTCTTCGCCAGTTTTGGGATTTCGTCCGATCCGTTCGTTCTTGTCTCGTAAGGAAAAAGTGCCGAACCCTGCCATTTTTACATGCTCGCCTTTAACGAGAGCATCACCAATGTGGTCGATAACAGACTCAACCAAAGTGGAGCTTTCCGACCGCGACAAACCGATTTCTCGGTAAACCGCCTCAGCTAAATCCTGACGAGTAACGGTCTGTGAATTGACTTCTGTTTTGGCCATGCGCCCTTTAAGCAAATTCGTCCCTTACATATCAAGCTAAGACTTTGGAAAAACGTAAAAAAATTCGATAAAATGCGGATTTTCTAGTATCGAAACAGGGCAGCGCCCCATGTGAAGCCCCCGCCAAAGGCCTCCAGCATAACCAAATCACCTTTTTTGATGCGGCCGTCTTTAACCGCCACATCCATAGCCAGCGGCACAGAGGCGGCCGAGGTATTAGCGTGATTTGCCACCGTTGATATGACTTGCTCGGGTCTTAGCCTTAAGCGTTTGGCCACGGCATTGAGAATACGTTGATTGGCTTGATGCGGAACAAACCAATCAATATCGGCGATTTCCACGCTTGCCTGCTCTGCGCAATCACGGATGACTTGTGCGATATCTGTAACCGCATGTTTGAAGACCTGATTCCCAAGCATTCGCAGATGCCCGACCGTTTGCGTCCGCGATGGGCCGCCGTCGACATAGAGCATGTCACGATGCGCGCCGTCAGACCGCACGAAGGTCTGGAGAATGCCTGACGAATCGCCAGCCACGGGATCTCCGCCTTCAACGGCTTCAATAACAACGGCCCCCGCTCCATCACCAAATAACACGCATGTCCCCCGATCCGTCCAATCCAAAATACGCGAGAACGTCTCTGCCCCTATCAGCAAAGCCCGCTTGGCTCCGCCCGATTTCAACAAAGCGTTGGTGACGTGCACACCGTAAATAAATCCCGAGCAAACCGCTTGAACATCAAAGGCTGCGCCGTGGCGCATGCCTAGCTTCTCTTGAATGATTGTCGCTGTGGAAGGAAAGGTCAAATCAGGCGTAGAGGTCGCAACAACGATGAGGTCTATGTCATCAGCGCTCATGCCAGCATCCGAAAGGGCTGCGCGCGCAGCCGCATAGCCCAAATCAGAAGTAAACTCGCCTTCCGCCGCAATATGTCGTTCGCAAATACCTGTTCGCTCTTGTATCCAAGCGTCTGATGTGTCGACTAAATCGGACATCTCAGCATTAGTCATGATACGTTCCGGCAGGAAGCTGCCTATGCCGCGAATGACAGATCTCATGCTATAAATCCGATATTATCATCTTCGTCGTGCAGCGCATCCAAGCGCTCATCAATGGCGTCTTGGAAATCACTCTCGGCCAGACCCATCGCGATATT
>CAZSKH010000036.1:5704-13579 GCA_964607395.1 uncultured Algimonas sp. | reverse complement strand
TCATGGAATAGCGCAAATCAATCTCATGCATATAAAGCTCTAATGAGGAGTTCAAAACAGAAATAGCTTGGTCTTCATTCCCGCTCATCCGAAATTGATCAATGGTGCGCTCAATCATACGCGGCAGGAACGCAGCCCTGCCAAAGCGGCGGTCCGTAATTCCAGTTTTAATTCGGCCCAATGTGTCCGCATCCAGCGAGCGACCATCCGTTGGCAGATAGCCGCGCTTGAGCTGGTTTTCCTCATCACTCGCGGCAGACCAACGTAGGAACAGCTCGCCAAAGCCAATGAAGAGCGCAACCCACATGATGTTCTGCACGGTGAAAGGCCAAAAATCGGCATCCGCATCCAAGAGAATTTCCTGCAAAGCGGGCGACGCCGCCACGCGAATAATGCCAATGGTGACAATTGCGCCGATAATCGCGATGAGCAGAACAAAAAGCCTGCGGAGTAAATTTGTTGAAGCATTCATATCATTTCCATCTCATCACAAACATTTAATCACAAACGCCGGCCGAGGTCGACGCCAAGGCCATAAATTGACCCTTATTTCTTGCCGCGAGATTTTCCATAAATTCGACCGTGCCGCGATAATCAAAATAATTCCCCACGACGACGGAATGGATTTCTTTACGCCCCGCATTCCTACGCGTGATTTCCGCAATCAGGCGATTGGGGGACAGCCCATCATTTGCACGCGGATTGGGCAAGCCGTCACTGACGAGGAAGATCGCCTGCCCCGGCCCGGCCAGCATTTTATCAAACGCATCCAGCATTGACGCCGAGCCGCCAAATTGCCGAGTCAGGCCTTTGGCATAATCAATCGCGCCCGTTTTGGTGCCGCCCGCATTGATCTGGCGTAGCCCGCCGCCGGGTGGCCATTGCCGCACACGGTTGCCTGCATCTGTTTGCTGAAAGCCAACAATTTTGACCGCGTGATTATCTTGCAAGGATAATACAATACGCTCAACCGCTTTATTGACGCTGGTTTCATGGCCGCCCATGCAGCGGCTCATATCCATCGCGATGACGACATCATCCGCCGTTGTGTTCATCCCCAAAAACCGAAAAGACACTGTCGCGGGTTCCGGCAATGGCCCGGGTTCTTCCTCTATAGGTTCGGGAACAACCACGGCCGGGGGCGGCGTCGGGACGGCTTGTTTCTCCAGCAAAGTCGCTTCCGCCGCGCGGAGTTTGTCCAACAGTTCTTGCGCGTCGGATTTAATATCCGAAACATTACTGGCCATAGCGGAGCGTTTTATTTCCAGCGCTTTTTTCTTCTCTTTTGTCTCAACGGAGCTTTCCTCTGCCGCCCGCATGAGCTGCGCGATCGCATTTTCCGGCGTTTTTTCTCGGAGCTCATTCTGGTAATAAGGCAGCAGGATAATCGCGAGCAACGCAAAGGCCCCCATCGCCGCCGCGAAGAGGTCGATGGCGGACATCGAAAACACTTCGATCTCACGAGAGGCGCGGCGCTTCATCGCATGCCTCTTTTCTGATGGCTTTTAGGGTTCCTCATCGTGAGCGGCCCACAAATTCACCGCGATTTTGATTGGCGAGTTCTTGCAAGAAAATGGTGAGTTTTTTATCCGACGTATAATCACCAATCGCGACCGTATGAATTTCAGCACGGCCCCGATTACGCAATGTTACATTCCGAATAATCGCGCCCGGTTTTCCGTCATCAGGGGCGCCGTCACTCATCAGGATAATGGCTTCGGGCCGTAGGTTCATAGTTCGAATTAAAGCGCCTTGCGTGGGGGTGCCACCGCCGAACCGCCTTGGCATGCCGTCCACAAAGGCGCGTGCCCGAGACAGGGTGGCGCTATCCGCGCGCACGAGCTGTCCATTACTCGGGTAGCTGTCATAGGTTGGGCCGCCGCGATATCCGATAATCGCAAAACGATTATCCGGTTTCATCTGGGACAAAATTTCGCTCAAAGCTTGCGTGACCTTCGAGCGATGCGCCTGCATCGATCCTGACATATCAACAAGAATAACGACGTCGCGCTTATCCGTCGCCAGTCCCAAAATTGAAAACGGCACGCCGCGATTGACAGAGCGAGGCGGCTCTGGCGGGTCAGGACGCGGAACCGGGTCGGGTTCAGGAATAGGCTCAGGCTGCGGCTGCGGGTCTGGGATTTCGACCTCGGTAATGGCTTTCAGGACTTCGGCCAGTTTGGCTTCGGTCTCGCTCATTTCTATTTCTTTTGTCAGATATTGTTTGTCGAGGAAACGAATTTCGCTTTGCAGCGCGCGGATGACGGACATATCCGTGCGCGTGCTCTCCGCCGCAAAGCGGCGCTTGCGGACTTGCTCTTCAAGCTCTTCCATGGAGACATCCGTGCCGCCCAATTTATAAAAAGGAAACAGGACCAGCACGATAAGGATAAACGCCCCCAGCGCCGCTGCAAATAAATCGAGCGCCGAGATTGAAAAGACTGCAATACTCCGCCGTTGCGACCGCAGCTTACCGCCCTCCGGTAAAGATTCGCAATAGGCGGTAAAGGCGCTCCTGCTTGGCTCGCTCTGCCGCAGCTTCATTCATATCATTTGACAGCTGAATGGCATCACCAAGGATTTCGCGGTCCATTTCGGAATTAATCACATCATTGGAGCGCGCAAGACGGCCATCGAGATCATCCATAAAGAGCGTTTCCAGTTCCGCGATATCTGTCTCAAAGGCTGCAAATTCGACAGCGTCCCTTTGCGAAACCAAACTACGTGAATATTGACGGGCGGCATTGGCCCAAACTGCATCCCCATCCGCCCCAAGGCGCGATAGGCTCTCTGAGAGAATTTGGCGCAAGAATAAGGCGTCTTCGGCAATTACGCCATTCAGCTCAGGCGTCGCTAAGGAGGCGTCAAAGGCAATCAAGCTGTCCGTTTGTCCGGAAATATAGACGTCGCAAACAACGGCAAAATCCACGAGGTAATTCATGCTGGAGACAATAATCTCCGGCGCGGCCTGCCGCAGCACAGGGTTGGCAATATCTTCAATCACGGAGAGAACCGGCGTTCCGGCCTCCACAGCAGGTTGGCCGTAATGATCGAACAGCGCGCGGGCTTGCTCATCCGCACCGTAAGCGACATCACTCACTAATTTGAAAAACTGATAGCGCGCGGTCGGGTCATCCGTTGGGAATTCCGCCATCTGCGTGATGCAGCGATCTTGATTCTGCGCCGCAACAGGCCTCGTCTCGGTCAGGCCATAAAGCTCATCCGTTGTGGCGGCGTCTTGCGCAAAGCTAAGGGCTGGCCAAGCTAAACACACCGAAATTATGAGAGCGGCGCGTCGCATTAATTTACCGATCCGCCCGTTAGTCCGTCAAATGGGGACGCCGCTTTTTGGCTGGACGAGCCGCTATCGACACCGCCGACAAAGTTCCGGGTCTCATCTGCCTTACCGGGTTGACTGACGCGAACCGCGCCGTTTGGACGGCCTTGTGCGAAGCTGCCTTCATAGGAAATACTCCCGATGGAGGAATGACGGATCATCAAACCCGGTCCGTCCGCCAGACCGTTTTTCGCATAGCCGTAATATTCCATAACCTCGTCGCCGACCTCCAAGACACCTGCGCCCGAACCATTGGCCAGCCCGCCGTCACACACGCCGAGCCAAGTGCCCCGTTTTTGCCCGCCCGCTTCAAGATAGGCACATTGCGTTGCCACTGTCTCGAGGGAGCGCTGCTTGGCGGAATATAATGCCTGTAATTTCTCTTGCAGATCTTCATAGCGAATGGCGGTAATTGTCTCATTAGAGTCGAGCAAATCCACTGTCACGGTTGTCTGTTGCTCTAAGGCAGGGACAATTGAGTTGAGATAATTCGTACCGACCTGTTGGGAGAGTTGGGCTTTGGAATAGGCTTCTGTCGCGGCAAAAATACCGCCCTGTATCATGGCAGAGCTGGCAGCGCTGCGGGCCCGTTGACGCCGCACACAGGCATTATATTCTTGCTGGGTACGGGAATTGCGGCAGTTTGAGCCGCCCGCACCAGTAGCGACCCCGCCCGCGACAGAGGCGATAGCCATGAGGGTCGCCATATTTTGCTGACGGGCTAACGCTCGGCGTTTGTCCAAAACTTTCTGTTCCGCAGAGATCATGTCGCGGACTTGCGCGCCAAGTTCGCCATTATGTATACCGTCAAAAACCCGCAGGGACTGAACGGAAAGATATTTTCTCTGGGCGTCCAATAAGCGTTCAGCATAAGCCACGCGGGCCGCGTAATCATCTTCGTCACTGCCGACAAATGTCAGCGCGGCCAGGCTGGGGTCAAATTTGGAAATACTAGCGGCCCGCCCCATCATGACAGCTTTTTCGGTGTCCAGCCCATTAATCAGCGCAACAATCCGCCGGGAGAGAGCGTCGGTGTAGACACCGTCCAACATATCCACCGTGCCATCACTCGCGCCTTTCAGGAGATCCATTTCCGACGCCGGAATACGGACTTTTTCAACCGGCAAAACCATAGTTGAATTTGATTTAGAGCGCGTTGCAAGCGATTGTACGGAGACAGTTTGCGGGGTGTCATTGGTGATATAAGATACAAAATCGAGTTCCGGTATGACCGGGTCCAAATCCCCGCGTTGCAAAGCATCGATCGTCTCTAACGCCGTTTCGCGGCCTTCCGCTGCGGCGCGGGAAACCAGCGGACGTGACGCCATTAAGAGACCCTGCGTCGGCACGCTGGCACGGTGGTCTGTTCGAACCGTCACAAGCGGCGTCACGAGATCACCAAATGTCAGCGGAACATCGCCCATCATTTTTTTACTGTCAGGGAAGCTATAGGTGGCAAAATCAATCGAGACGACAGCGGGTAAATCTTCGGCCGCCGTGATTGGCTCCGAGGTGAGCTCCCCGCCGGGACCCAGCTTAATCGCATGGGGTGAGAGTAAAACGGAATGTTCCGGCAATTTGGCGGCGAGTTCCTTATAGAGAGACAGCGCGAAGTAATTGGACTTCACGACTGCGCTGTCAGCTACAGCCACGGTTTCAATCGTGTTGGTAACGCCTTTTCCGGTTTGGCCGCCAATGGCGCGCTTTGCGTAGGCGCGGTGATAATCATCCCTCGCAGCGGCCTCAACTATCGCCGGATAGCGAATGACAGCCAAGACGCCGCCTTCGGGAATGTCGGCGCGCAAAGCCTCTTGCGGGACAGATTTCATCAGGACCGAGGACTTCACGCCCTTTGCCGTCGACGCACAGCCGGTAACTACCGCGCTCAGCGCGAGAAGGGAGGATGCCAATAATATCTGTCTCATCATAGCCGTCCCTTATGAAAATGCGGATTAACCTTTGCTGAAGGAAATTTTAGGGGCTGGCAAGTGAGGGGGTGGTAATGTGATAGCTATCCGCCGATATTCACCGTATGCGTCAATTCGCATTTGATAGAAACAACGTCTTCTTCAGAGTGGGCACCACAGCGGCTTGCACATCTTTTAAAATTTAGAGACAGCAATTCAGGATTAGGTTTTAACCCTCCCTCAATAACAGAATAGGTTTGGGGTAGACTTTCGCCAAATTCTACGACTTTTGGGCCAAAACGACTAACGGCGTCATTCAGAGACGTCAGTGATCCGTCGACTGCTACCAAATCAGAAACGGAGAGGCTTACCCGCACATTTTCTCCAAAGTTGTTCTGGCATTGAAGTTTTTTGTCTCCGATAGCCTTGATGTAAAAACTACCGCTCTTCAGCGTCTCCATATCTCTTGGGTCGGCATAATTTTGCCTAGACAGGGTGACGTTATATTTTTGGGTGGATTTGTCTGTAAGGACGAACCACCACGTCCCCTCATAGCTCTTCAGATCACTCAGGCTATTTGGACCTTGCTTCACATGATGCAAGATAGACTTGTGAAAGGCTCCATACCCAACGCCATTATGACTGTCTCTATTTTCAAATGGAATGAAGAACCAATGCGCGAATCCAAACAGGCCAGCAACCAATAGTACGGTCGCACCAATCACGGCGAGTATATAGCGCTTTTTCATGCCGCATCGTGGCAAGATAATATTGAAATGCAGTGAAGACGCCTAACCCGCTTTCGGGTCCCTAACTTTTACCTTTAGAAAGCGCCGGTTAATCCTGCAGGACATCATATAAAATGATCGGTCCCAGAAACGGCCCGCGTGAGGCGCTGGAAAGGGCTAAAAACCCGCCATTCGGATTATTTGGCGACAGAGAAGGCGACAGGTCGTGAATATTTATAGTGACGGGCGCAAAACTGAGAGCACCATAGTTTAGCGCGGAAAAGTCCTGTGTGTCAGCCCGTTCATCCCGAAAGACACCGGCATGCGATCCATTTGGAAACGCCATAAGAATATCAATCTTATCGGAGGTTTCAGCCAAGGGCGCGCGCAAATCGCCGATAAAGACACTTGTCGGTTGCCCCTCGGTCCACGTCTGGCCCCACCGCAGTGTTTCTGTCCCGGAGGCGGCGTCGGTGATGATAATGGTGAGGCGCTGCGTATCGCCGCTCACTTCGCCCGCAGAGGATATGACCGCATGGATGAGGTCGCCGTCAGGATTGGCAATGGCATCATAACCCAAAATCGTTTCGCCGGCAGGGAGGTTTATATTGGTGAGGTCGAGAGCGTTGAAACTGCCAAATCCGTTTTCCCAAATATGGATAAAACCCGTGTCGAAATCGATGGCGCTTATATGGGTGACGGGGTCACCGAAAAGCGACACATCGCAGAACGAACCCGTATTGATGATGTGGGTCGAAATTTTAGAGGTCAATTGACCTGCATTTGCAGGGGCTCCCGAATTTCCGTCATTCGTAAAGAGACGTATGCCGCCGCCTTCGAGGCCGATAACGACGTCATTATAATCTCCGGTTGATGTTTCAATTTTCCCTTTTTTCATTGCGCAGGGCGTCGGGATAATATCTTCAAATGATTGGAGTTCGACAAAACCCTCCTCGGCAGTCTCTAAGAGACCTGTTTTGAATCCAAGCCTGTATTGCGGGGACGGAGAATAATCGGCCAATAGGAACACATCCTGATTGGTTTCGCCATATTTCAAGGTCTCAATAGCGCCGCCCCAGAATTGCGTTCCAGCCCCAACATAATCAGAGAGGCCGTCGCCTGATGCGCCGCCAGCTAGCAAAGGTTTTTTGGATAGATAGGATTCTGAAAAAAGCCGGGCATCAACCTTCGACAAAGTCAGGGCCTCAGAGGTGTTCGCCGAATTGTCAGATGTTACAAGGCCGGATGCCCCTTCACCCAGAAGGGTTCCCGATTCTGACTGAAAAATAGTCGCGTCAGAGGGCTGTTTGACGAGATTTTTAACGATGATGTTGACTGTTTCCGTTGTTGTTAGATTGTCGTCATCCGTCACTGAGAAACTAAATTCAGCAGAGCTATCCATATTCACGGCCTCGGCGAAATATCGACGTGTCCAGGACCGCGCAGGGTCTGAGCCATCCGTCAGAAAACCGTCCGGTACAACCGAGCGCAGGTTGGAGGCATCAAAAACTGACGTATCATCTGAAGCCTCAGCTAAAAATTCGACGAAGGTCCCCTCGTCAATCTCCTCGGCGCTCACGGTCACCTTGAGGACAGGCGGGGTGTTGACAACGACAGGCGGGGTTTGAGGCGTTGAGGTCTCATTGCCGCCACCACTGCCTCCACACCCGACAAGGAGTAAGGACAAAACAGAAGGAAAAAAGGCAATGGAAAACTTTGATCTAATCATCATGTTTCAACCTTAAACAGAAATTATCTTACCTCAAATCTCGATTTACAGCCCATTGCGATATTTTGGCTTGGCTACATTCTTATGGCTCAAACTCACAAACACTTAACCTGCCTTCGCCTCTAACGAAAACTCGTGTAAGCGCTCGACTTCCTCGCTGACGGCGTCCAGTAC
>CAZSKH010000036.1:3946-5694 GCA_964607395.1 uncultured Algimonas sp. | reverse complement strand
ACGGTCACCTTGAGGACAGGGGGGGTGTTGACGACGACAGGCGGGGTTTGAGGGGCCGAGGTTGGGGTTTCATTGCCCCCGCTCCCGCCGCCACATCCAATTAGCAGTAAAGAGAGAACCGGGGCCGTAAACCCAGTGAGGAGCTTTGGTTTATTTATCATAATTCAACCCTAAGCATATTTTTGCAAAATTCACATTTATTTTTCAGCCTATCTCCGCATTCCCGGCGCGCGGCATCCGCTCGGACCAAAAAAGCAAACGCCTAACTCGGTTCCACCTCTCCCGCTTTTGCCTCTAACGAAAACGCGTGTAAGCGCTCGACTTCCTCGCTGACGGCGTCCAGTACAGCGCGGTGTTTGGCGAGGGTGCTCATTCCTGCAAATTCCGCCGCCGTAATCACCACGTGAATATGGGTCTCTGCGGTCATGTCCTTATCGGGAAAGGCGGCCTTATGTTCGGCCGCGCCGCCATGTCCGCTATGTAAATGCGACTGATCTTGCACATCCAACTGCGACGGAGTGAACCTCTCTGTCAGTTTTTCCTTGATTGCCTCGGTCAAAATGCCCATCTTGCGCGGTCCCCAGTGTTCACTCATGAATAGAAAACCTTATCTATGGCGTCCGGCTACGAATATAAACCCAAAGGCATTGATATTAGCATCAGTGCGGCAAAGGCGAAGAAAAAGAAGAAGCCGACCGAGCTGCCCTGTGAGTGGGCGGGCTGTGCGGAAAAAGGCGGCTGCAAAGCGCCGAAATCGCCGGATCGTCTGCGTGATTATTTCAATTTCTGCACCAAACATGCGCGCGAATATAATAAGAACTGGAACTTCTTTAACGGTATGACCGATGAAGACATTCAGGAATGGCAGGTCGGCGCGCGTCACGGTCACCGCCCAACCTGGGATGTGCGCAAAAATACCGGCGAGCGCGCCCAAGCCCAGCGCAAACGCCGCGCGGGCCATACCTCCGCCACGTCGGAAGGCTATAACATTTTTGGCGATGGCAAAGATGAGCAAACCGAAGCCCCGCGTCGCCGCCTGTCCAAAATGCAGCAAAAGGCGCTGAATGATCTGGGCCTCGATGATACGGCGACCAAAGCTGATGTGCGCAAACGCTATACCCAACTCGTTAAACAGCTCCACCCGGACGCCAACCAAGGCAAACGGAATACGGAAGAAAGCTTCCAGCGCGTTGTAAGCGCCATGAAAGTGCTAAAAACGACGAATTTGGGCTAATTTCGCGCATGGCGGGTCAACCCGTCTGTGCCTTGGCTCCGTAGACATTAGCAGTATAGCTGAACGACATCCCACAAATTGGATTTTCCCCATGACTGACGATAAATTCCCCCTTCGAGAGCCGGACATGAAAGTCTCGGCGCGCGAGGTTTTCGGCGTTGATTTCGATATGGAGCTGATGGCGTTCTCCAAGCGCTCAGAATATGTCCCGGAGATCGACGAAGCTTACCGATTTGATGATCGCACAACACAGGCGATTTGCGCAGGCTTTGCTTATAATCGCCGGGTGATGATCCAAGGCTATCATGGCACAGGGAAATCGACGCATATTGAACAGGTCGCCGCGCGGCTAAACTGGCCGCTCGTGCGGATTAACCTCGACAGCCATGTCAGCCGGATTGACCTGATCGGCAAAGACGCGATTGTTCTGAAAGACGGCAAGCAAATTACGGAATTCCGCGAAGGCCTGCTGCCATGGGCGCTGCAAAATCCTGTCGCCCTGACCTTTGATGAA
>CAZSKH010000036.1:0-3936 GCA_964607395.1 uncultured Algimonas sp. | reverse complement strand
ATATGATGC
Source organism: uncultured Algimonas sp. (assembly GCA_964607395.1). GTDB lineage: Bacteria > Pseudomonadota > Alphaproteobacteria > Caulobacterales > Maricaulaceae > Litorimonas. Next base: position 3,927 of record CAZSKH010000036.1, on the reverse strand, counting down.
AGGCCGCCCCGATGTTATGTTTGTGATCCAGCGGGTATTGGAAGCACAAGGGCGCCTAACATTGCTCGACCAAAACAAAGTCATCACGCCGCATCCGTTCTTTCGTATTTTCGCGACGACCAATACGGTTGGCCTCGGCGATACGACGGGTCTGTATCACGGCACGCAGCAGATCAACCAAGGCCAGATGGACCGCTGGTCTGTGGTTTGCCAGCTCAACTATCTCGCCCATGATGAAGAAGAAAAAATCGTCCTCGCGAAAAGCCCCGCTTATAACACGCCCGAAGGCCGCGATATTTTAGCGTCCATGGTGCGCGTTGCCGATATGACGCGGAACAGTTTTATCGCTGGTGATATCTCCACCGTCATGTCCCCGCGAACCGTTATGAACTGGGCCGAAAACGCCCGCATATTCGATGGCGACATCGCGCAGGCCTTTAGACTTACGTTCCTCAATAAATGCGACGAGTTGGAACGCCCGATTATAAGCGAATTTTTTCAGCGGGCGTTTGGGAGTGAGCTCGAGGAGAGCGCGGTGACTGTGATGGTCGCTTAATCTTTTGAAGCGAGGAATATCATTCATGACATTAAATGTTGCTGATATTATTCAAATCACAATACTAACTTAATTATTGGTCAGCTCTATCTAGTATATCCCGCACAACGCATGACAATGTGAATTTATATATCGAGTTCAATGAAGTTACTTGGAGAGTTCGCGAGGATAAATCAAAAAACAATCCTTATAACAACACCGGAAAAATTCGATTTGGTTAAGTTTATTTTCGGTCACAATTATGATAGACCTGATCGTTATCCTCTCAAGCTCGCTTAACCTCCCCTACTTCACTAACTCCGTACTCGGAAAGGCCGCTTGCCAGCCGAACCAGAAGGCGCGGTGATAGGGGAGGCGTTTCAGTTCGGTCCCGTTATCTGCGGTGAGGCGGGCTTCGCTGATTTTCCATTGCCGCCCGGTTTTATCCGTCGCGACCCGTCCGTCAGAATTAATAATCTCAACCCCGCCCGGATCATAAACGCGGTTCGCGCCTGTTTCATCCGTGAGCACAACAAAACGCTGCGTCCCGAGCCGCCCGGCATAAACGGGATTATTATTCAAATACTCCGTGTCAATCGCGACACTACCAGGTTGGCCTTTGAAACGTAGGGCGAGGACTTCTTGTTTATTGGCAAGGCGCGAGTCTTGGAACGGCGTGTTGAACATCAGTTCATCCGTCGAGAAATAATCATGATAGGCCACGCCCTCATCATAATCACGGCGATGTCCCGTATCGAGCGATAGCACTTGGGTTTGCGGATGGAGCGATTTCCATTTGCCCCATGTCGTCGTAACGACGCTGCGGTGGTTGAGCGAAATGCCTTTCCCGGTGAGCGGCCCGATAACGGGCTCGCCTTTCAAAGTGTTCCAAAGGCTTTGCGTGGCTCTATCATACATGAGTTTATTCGAGCGGAGCAAAAAACCCGATGTGCCTAGATTATATTGGGTGCCGTCCAGCGTCGTATCATATAAGACAACTGTGCCGCAGAGCGTACAATAGACGCCCGCCACATCAACGCCGCCGACGCGATCAACAAACATTTCATGCCACGCCAAAATCCGTTTTGGGTAAGCGCGGAAATCGCCATTAACCTCTATACCAAAGACAACATCGTCTTTGTCCAAATAGTCTGCATCTGCAGCTCTCAACATTTTCGGGTTGCGCAGCGGCGGGATACCGTCTTGGCGCACGCCGCCCCAGCGAACTTCGTCCAATCGGATCGTAGATGTAGCGCCGCGGTCTCTAAAATATTTGCCGAAACGCGGGTCGATACGTTCATAAAACTCGGCTTTGAACGCGTCATATCCCGGGGCATTGACGGCAGGTTCATTCCACATCCATCGGAACCAACGGTTCATATCCGTGCCAAAATCCTGCCCCGTCTCTGCGCGCAATTCCCGCAGTAGATGTTTGCGGATCGCCGGGTCATAGATAAAGTTGAGGGTTTCCAAAGTCGGGGCAATCCACGCCGCATCAAAGCGCGCTGAAATTTGCTTTTGAATTTCCGGATCGCCATATGCCGCTGACCGGTCCAGCAGAGCCAAGAGCAGCGCGCGGTCTAAAGCGTCAAAAGACGCCGCGCCCTTTGCAGGGATCAGCGCAGGGGTTTGCGCACTCGCCGCGCCCATATGTGTCTGGACATTTACCAGTACTGAGGAAAGAATAGCGCATGCTGCGAGGGCCGTGGTCAAAAGGATCGTTTTTTTCATAAGCTCATAATGCGCAGAAAATCCGTATGCGCACCTCACAAGATGAGCGATCATCGTCACGACGCCGTTAGCCGTATGTGAGCGTGTGCTAAAAAATTAAAATGAACCGCCGTGCGCATCTGCACGGTTTATATTGCGTCTCAATTTGGCTATGCTGGAATCCCACTCACAAAATTACATAGCCAGACCACTTGACCAACACCCCCATTGATAATTTCAAACGCGCGCTTGGCGCTGCGACCAAGGCCATCTCTGGCGAGCCCGAACTTGAGGTGTCCTTTGGCGGGGATGTGGCCGGGATTGTGCGCGATCAGGTCATGCTGCCGAGCTTGCCGCCTGCGCCGAAACCCGAGCTCATCGCGAAGGCGCGCGGGGAAGCGGATGCCCTTGCGCTGCGTCTGTCGCTGCATGACAAAGACATCCATATTGATAATATGCCGCAATCCGGCGCGGCGCGGCTGGTGTTTGAAGCCATGGAACAAACCCGCGTCGAGGCGCTGGGCGGGCAACATTTATCCGGCCTTGGCGATAACCTGATGGCGGCGCTCGATGCACGCGCGCAACGGCGCGGATTTGATAAACCCGATATCGCCAAAGATGACACCAGCTTTGCCGAGGCCGTGGGATTATTCGCGCGTGAGAAACTGACGGGCCGGAAACTGCCCCCATCAACTGATGGTATCATGGGCGCATGGCGCGAAGAGATTATGTTGAAAACCGCCGGTCGGTTTGTGAGCCTAAAATCTGCGCTAGGCGATCAAGACGCCTACGGAAAATTTGTGCAAGACCTCATTGCGGATTTCGACCTGGGTGATGATAAAACCAATCACGAAGAAGAAGACAACCAAGACGACGAGTCCCAAGAAAACGAGAACGACGAGCAAAACCAAGACGAGTCCCCGCAAGACGATCAAGAAGACCAACCCGGCCAGACCGAAGTCTCGGACGCCGATGCGATGGAGGATGAAAATTCCGAGCCGCAAGATATGATCGACGCGGAGAATATTGACGGCGATCAGGAGGATGCAGAAGCGCAGCCCGATGCCAATTCGCAGCGGCCCGACCCAACAAACCTGCCCGACCCTTACCTCGTCTATAGCACGGCTCATGATGAGGTCATCAAGGCCGAAGAGCTCTGCGATACGGAAGAGCTGGACCGTCTGCGCGGATATTTAGACGGCCATATGAAGGGTCTGTCGGGCGCAATATCCCGCCTCGCCAATCGGTTGCAACGGCGTCTTCTCGCACAACAGCAACGCTCGTGGACCTTTGATCTCGAAGAGGGCATGCTCGACACGGCGCGGCTGACACGGGTTATTACCGACCCGATGAGCGCGCTGACCTTTAAGGAAGAAAAAGAAACCGACTTCCGCGACACCATTGTCACCATCCTGATTGATAATTCCGGCTCCATGCGCGGACGGCCCATCATGGTCGCTGCCGTGACCGCCGATATTATGGCGCGCACCTTGGAGCGTTGCGGCGTGAAAGCCGAAATCCTCGGCTTTACGACGCGCGCTTGGAAAGGCGGCAAGTCGTTCCAAGATTGGATGGCGGCGGGCAAACCGCCCGCGCCAGGCCGCCTAAATGATTTGCGGCACATTATCTATAAAGCCGCCGATATGCCGTGGCGGCGCGCGAAACGAAATCTCGGCCTGATG
>CAZSKH010000035.1:0-13586 GCA_964607395.1 uncultured Algimonas sp. | reverse complement strand
CGCCTCACTTTTAATGAGGATGTCCGCGGTTCGAATCCGCGAGGGCGTACCATTCCCCGAAATTTTGATTTAGACGCCTGTCGCGAGTCGTGACTCCTGCGACAATTCTTTATCAGTTTCTTGTGGGCGGCATTTTAGCGGGCCTTATGATAAACTCCCGTTTTCCGATTATATTTGTTTTCCGTCCTAAAAATTGGAAAGTGATGCAAAATAGCAACTTTTTAGAAAAATCCTTTCCTTTTTGGATGAAAACCCCTAATCGCCCTTGGTATTGCGGAAACTTTACGTGTAGCAGAGCTTACGCAAAAGTATCCCTCTCGGGGTAATCAGTGTTTTATAGAAAAATGGCATCGCCATTTATTGGAGGAAATCTCATGAAGCAGAAGCTTCTCATCGCAGCAGCCGCTACGGCATTGATGGCTGCCCCATCTTTCGCATCAGCTCAGGACGGCTCCGGCTGGTACCTCAAAGGTGCCGCAGGATACGGTATTGGTACCGACCTTGACATTACTGGCGGCATTGTCGGTGACGCTGAAGGCGAAGGCAATATTGCAGGCAATTTGGGCCTCGGCTATGATTTCGGCGATAACTGGCGTGTTGAATTAGACGGCACGACTATGTGGAACGACTATGGTGCAATCGCACAGGGTGCCGAAACAGCGGCCAAACTGCGCACTGACGCGCTGATGTTGAATGCAATTTATGACTTTGCTGACTTCGGCCAGTTCGCACCATATGTTGGTGCTGGTGTTGGTGTTGTTCGGACTGATGGGTCATTTTTCGCCCATGACTTCGATGATGGAAATGGTTTCCAGGCTACAAACCCAGTTTGCGTAGGCACCCGTGGAAACGCGCCGGTCGATAACTACTCTTGCGACTACAATAGCAAGGATACGGGTCTTGGCTGGCAGCTTCTAGCAGGTCTCGGCTATGACATCACAGATAAGCTAACTTGGGATACAAGCTACCGCTATCTGAGTACTACCGACATGGATTATGATGGCACGTTCTCAAACATTTCAGCAGGTAGTTCGTCTGCGGCGAATATCGATGTTGAAGGCGTTGGCGCGCATCAACTTTTGACTGGTTTCCGTTATCGCTTCGGTGATGGCGCACCGAAAATGGTCAAAGCAGACCAGGCGCCCATGGTCGACGTTGCTGACTACAAGTGTTGGGACGGCTCTATGGTCTTCAACGCTGGTCAGTGCCCTGCACAGGTCACAGAGCCGATCGCAACTGCCGACGTCCGTTGTTGGGATGGGTCCATGGTCTTTGATCGGGCTCAGTGTCCAGCGACACCGCCGCCAAGCGTTCAATGTCCCGACGGATCATTTGTCTCCGACATCAACTTCTGTCCAGTGGTAACACCACCAACTGTTGTTGCTTCGGGCTGTGCGGATCAGTATCGTCAAGAAACGATCTATTATGATTTCAACAAAGGTGCATCTGCTGAGACGCGTAACACAATCACACGCGCTCTTGACGCTGGTCAGTTCTGTTCAGTCGACGCCGTTCGCGTTGTTGGTCACACAGATACGTCCGGTGCAGCATCCTACAACTTGGCACTGTCCAAGCGACGTGCAAACGACGCGCTCAACGAGCTTGTTCGTCAAGGTGTCCCTCGCAGCTCAATCACTGCTGAAGGAAAAGGCGAAACAGAGCCATTCGTTCAGACGGGTGATGGCGTGAAAGAGCAGCTGAACCGTCGTACAGAGGTTCTCCTCACACTCGGTTCCGTTAGCGGATTTACCAACTAGGTAAGACCCAACAATCTTTTAGAAAGCCCGGTCTTTGGACCGGGCTTTTTTTTTGACTAAAATTTCGGCGAGCTCTCAATCAAACCGCTGAAAAGACTGTGGAATTTAGGCGGTGGTTCGAAATAGCGGGCTGATCTGACAGTTTCAAATTTATCATATCTGAGGCCCTAGCCGGCGACGTCCAAGCCCGCATCTCGCACATCTTTTCCGGTCAGGAATAAACGTTCAATATAAGTGCGCGGACAGAAGTAAAATAGCGGTCACCTGACCTCAATAGATCATAAACCCGACAGGGCTGTAACGCGCTAATCCGCTACAAGTTTAGTTTGGAAAGATCTGAATATTCCCATGGACCAGATGAAAACCGATCGTTTCAGCCAATCAACTTATCCTCAGCGATGATGTCTTGGGTTCCATAGCGCATGGTGTCTGCTTTCATACGGTGGTAAATCGGCCCGAAATCTTGTTGCGTCGCGTCAAAAAGCTGGGCGTAGTCATCAATGACAAAATAGGATTTTTGAAACTTATCAATTTCATATTCGGTTCGCATAATGCGCTCGAGATTGAAGGCTATCCGATTCGGCTCCGCATTTTCCAAGGCATATTGACTTTCGCCGAATGAGGAGACGATACCCGCACCATAAATCCGTAGGCCATTCGGGCTGTTAATGAGGCCAAATTCGACGGTGTACCAATAGAGTCGCGCGAGGTTCTTAAGCGTTCCAAGACCCAATGCCCGTAATCCGCCTTGCCCATAAGCCTGCATATAATCTGCAAAAACTGCATTGGCGAGCATCGGCACGTGGCCGAAAATATCATGAAACACGTCGGGTTCCTGGAGATAATCAAGCTGATCTCGCCGCCGAATAAATCGTCCTGCGGGAAAGCGGCGATTTGCCAAATGTGTAAAGAAGACATCATCAGGGACGAGGTGAGGGACCATCACAATTTCCCATCCTGTCAGCGCCTTCAAAGCCGGATTTAGGCGCTCTAGGTCGGGTATCCCTGACCGGCTGAGTTCCAATGATTTCAGGCCTTCAAGAAATTCGGGGGCGGCGCGATCCGCCAAAATATCTAACTGCCGCGCGTAGAGCAGGTCCCACACGGCATGTTCGTCGGGGGTGTATTCAGACCAGCATTGGTCAATGGAAAAATCCGGACGGGGCGTCTGGCGTGAAACGACGGGATCTTGGATAGTGGCGTGGGTCATCAAGTGTCGCTTTTATCTAGGGATGCGCGGTAATTCCTTGCGTTTATTCGGCATTTTCCTTTTTCTTCTTTTTCCCGAACAGGCCTTTAAGCAAGTCTTCGCCAACATCTTCGAGTGTTTCTGGCTCTTTCTCTTCCGGCGGTGTGTTCCCTGCGGGCGGTGTCGCTGGCTCGGTTCCACCCTCTGTTGTGCTTTCTGTTTCTGGCTGCGCTACCTCGTCCGGTGTTGACGATCGGTTGCCTCCTAGGACGCCGCTCAGAATGTTGCCAACAGGAGAGTCACCCAGCCTGTCTTGAACAAGGCTGCTAGCCTTATCTCTAGCCTTGGCTTTCGCAATTTCTCCCAAAAAGTCGGAGTCCAGTCCGGCTTTGGCCTTCCCAAAACCGCCCGTGAAACGTAGCGGCACGCCGAAATTGGCAAGTTCACTTGTGCCCGCCAGTTTTGGACGGATGCCAATATCGATGGTTTGTTGGCCGATATCAATGGACCCGTCGGCATCCATGGAAAACCCACCTGATTTCAGGCTGAACCCGCTCAGGGTTGCGCGTCCATTTGAAAGTGAGAAACGGCTATCTATGTCATTGAAATCGGTTGTCCCGCCAAGGCCCAAACCTTGCGACGGCAGGGCGCGGGAGGTGATAGCCTGCTCGACACCGGTTAAAAGACTGTCCGCATCCAGCCCCAAAAGTTGCCCTTTGACGATTTTGAAAATACCGTCACCCGATAGGCTTTTCATGATCTCGGCTTGGCTCTGACCGCTTCCGGTGAATGACATCGTCAGGTCAGATGTTCCGGTGATTTTATCAAACCCACCAGATGCCGCGAAGAAATTTTTCGCCGTCACAGATTTGATCGTTGCGTCAATCGCAACCGCCGGCACGCCGTTTCTCGAACTAAGGGCGAATTTTCCGGCCGCATTGCCGCCGTAAAGCTTCATCCTCTCCAGGTCCGCCGTTAGGGTTCCGTTCCTCAAATTGACCGTGCCGTCTGCATCGCTCAATTTTATTCTGTCCATGATGATAGACGGCGATGTGATGTCGACCTTCGCATCCATAGACTCCAGTCCGGAGATTGTGATGGGGTCATCTGACCAAGGTTGAATTGTCCCAGTCGGATTTTGTTCCGACCAAGCCGCCATATAGGGTCGTAAATCTAGCGGGCTGAGAGCGAGAGCGCCGGTTAATTCTGGCTTTGGCTCTTTCATTTCCAGCGTGAAATCTCCGCGGCCGGAGAGATTGTCGAGGTTTATTTTCCCGTCGGTAAAGGTCATTCTCTCTGGCATCCCGCTAACTTTCCCGGATAATGCGAAGGCCTCAAAAATTGGTCCAACGTCGGTCGATGCAGGTAAGGTAATATTTTGAGAGACTGCAATTCGCCGCATACTGTCGGCAGAAACCGTCAACATGCCCGATATGTCGCTGGCCTCACCAATTGCCAGGCGGCCTTCAAAATCGCCATTTAACAGCCCTTCGAGAAGTTCGGCGGACAGATCAGAGAATGAATAACGCGAGGCTTCAGACTGAATTTTGCTAGAGATTTTGATGCGTTTGGCGACGTCAGAATAAGGGATTTCCCGCGGAAGAGCGGCGTCCAAAGCCCCTAGGTCACTGATTTCTCCTGAAAATTGGCCATTTAATCCAAGGGTTTCGCCATAAGTGACGTTGCCGTTAAAGTTCCCATTCAAAAACCCATCCGAGGCGTCTGCGGAGAGATTGGAAACTGTCGCCATCCCGTCCGCAAAATCTAACTGACCCTTTGCGGAAAGGCGCTTCATGGCAGCGGCGTCGGGCTGATCCAACCCAGCTTTTTCGACTAAAGCGGCTACATCTGGTGTCGCCCCGTCAAATGCTCCGTTGAGACTTAGGGTCTCGTTAAACGTGGCATTGCCGTTGAAATTGGCGGTTAAGTCAGTCCCAGTCACGGCTGTCTTTATGTCGGTCAATGTGAACCGTTTTCCGGTCCATTCAACATTGCCTTGGGCGTCAACGGCATTGACAACATCCAAGGCTTGAACGGGCTCTTCCAAGAAAGGTTCAATAATGGTCATATCGTCCAGCTTGGCGGAAAACGCTCCAGAGCTTTTTGCGCCCTCTGTTAGGTCAACCCGGCCGTTAAAACTGGCGTCAATACCGGACCCTTTTGCCGTAAAGTCTAATGCCGGAAACCTAATGGCGTCCGGCGCGTAAGAGATGTCGCCTTTCGTGTCTATCGAAGAGATTAAATCTAAAGCTTCAATAGGCTCTTCGAGATAGGGCTTGATGATCGCTAGATCGTCCAGCTTGGCCGCGAACGTCCCAGTCGTTTTCACGCCGTCGTCAGTCAGATCAAGGCTGCCGCTATAGGATGCGTCGAGACCGCTGCCTTTGGCGCCTAATTCCAGTGTGGGGAATTTGGTCGACATCGGTCCATGTAAAACGTCCCCAACGACACTTATGGATGAAAGCGAAGGCAAGTTCAGATCATCGGGTAAGGGCAAGCGTTCAGTCAAAGCCACTAGCTTATCGCTGCTGACATTAAACTTGCCGGCAACTGTGAGATCCGCGCTTTCTAAAAAGCGTCCAGTGAAAGCCAGCTCTCCTTCTGCCGTTTTCACATCTGCGGACAGGCCCGTCTCCAATCCGTTCAAGAAATCCGCTGGTGAGTCTATTCTGGCGTCAATAGACGTGCTGAGTCCATCATATGAGACGTCACCATTGAGACGCAGCGGCTTAGAGAGGCCGGGCGCCCGCAGGTCGAGATTTATGTTTTTGACAATGATATTTTGATCTGTCGACGCGTCAATATATTCCACCGTTCCGTCTTCGATACTGAATAAGGCCAAGGCAGGATCATATTCCGTAAACCGACCATCACGTTTGAACGGGCCGGTCTCCGCCGGGGTTTCGACCTCCTTAGCCATCCAGTTCGCACGTCCATCCGTTAGTTTCTCGAGACGTATCGCCGGTGATTTCAGGGTCACGCCAGAAATTTCGACCCGTTTGCGGAGCAGCGGCCAAAGTTTGACCTTTGCCGACATCGCTTGAACATCCACAAATTTTCCTTGGGGAAACCCTTCTGGGTTCGCAAGGCTTACAGATCCTGTTTCAATTTTTAGAACGGGGAGGGTTGAAATTTTGATGTCGCCTGTAATGTTGACATCCCGTGCAAGAGCGCGGCTGAGGTCCGCTTCCAATTTCGTCCGATAGCTATCCGTCGGAACGAGTCCGGGCAGGATCAAAACAGCCCCAATAAGCAGAAGGAAAAGAGCGGCAAAACCGATGAGAATACGTTTTATCATGCAAACAGGATAAACGGATTTGCTACATTGCACCATTTTTATTTGAACATGGCACTCAAATAAGTGTTAATAGTCGGACAGGAACCCGCAACCCTTCAGTTTGAAGTCATGTCAGACTGGCTATAGTGGGCCTGAAAGCTTGAACGGAGACGACTATGACCTGCAACCATGATCATTCAAACGACGGAAGCGTTGCCCCGCATTTGGCCTTTATGCCACGCCGCAAGCTTTTGCAGGGCCTCGCCGCAGGTGGCGCTGTTGCCACTGTTTCGGGCTGTTCTACCAATCCTTATACCGGACGTAAGCAGTTTACTGGCTTTGCACCGGGGGATTTGTCTGGCGCCGCTACGTCTAGCTGGAATGAAATGAAGAAAAAAATTCCGACGTCGCGTGACCCTCGCTACACAACACGACTTCGCAACATAGGCAGTCGAATTTCCCGAGTATCGCCTTTTGCGAAACAGCAATGGGAGTATCAGGTATTCGATACGGACACCAAAAACGCCTTCGTTATGCCCGGTAATCGCGTTGGGTTTTATAAGGGCATGATGGATTTTGCCGAATCTGATGACGCAATCGCGGGTATCATGGGGCACGAAGTCGGTCATGTTGCGGGTCGCCATGCGCAAGAGCGTATGTCCATGCAAATGGCGACACAACTCGCCGTGGTTGGCGGATCGGTTTTGGGCGGGGTCGCGCTTTCCGGTAAGTGTAAGAATGTTCCAAGAGAACAGCAGAGAGCCTGCTCGCAAAAAGCAGCTCGGCAGACTCAGATGTTGCAACAGGCTCTCGGGCTAGGAACTTTGCTGGGCGTCGTTCTACCTTATTCGCGCCAGCATGAGATGGAGTCTGATCGTTTAGGTGTAAACTATGCGAAGAGAGCAGGCTATGATCCGTATCAGTCCGTAAAGCTTTGGGAAAAAATGGCGGCGAATTCTCCGTCTCGTCAACCCACGATCCTGTCGACCCATCCAGATCCAGCCGATCGTGCCAGAACGCTTGCGGCCTATATCGCGCGTCAGGAAAAGATGGGGTCTCAAGGCTATCAGAATATCAAAACTTAACGCTTGTTCTGAACCAAAATACAGATTGAAGGCGGGAAAGGGGTTGCACCTTTTTCCCGTCTGCCGTAATCGGGCGCTCTTATTACGAATGCCGCCTTAGCTCAGCTGGTTAGAGCGCTGGTTTGTGGAACCAGAGGTCCTCAGTTCAAACCTGAGAGGCGGTACCATTTTCTCTATATAATTTTTAAGACGCCTAGGTCGCTAACACATGGTTAACGGACGTTTACTAAGCTATCCCTAAATAGGGGTAGGGCTTTGATGACTTCCATTACCGGTTTTGTAGAACGCCTTGGCAAGGCGACAATACGTCAGGCGCTTCAAGGGCCAACGGCGGAGTCGCGTGCGAATGCTGTGCAGAAAATTGGACGCAATCTCCGCGACGCGAAAATGAATGCGGCGGAGCGCGCATTTGCGACAAAACTCATGGACCGTATCTGCGCAGATGTATCCGATCTTGTCAGGCGCGCCTTGTCTGTCACCTTGCAAAATTCCCGAAACCTTCCGCGTCACATTGCACGGACGCTGATTGAGGACATTGATTCGATTGCCGTGCCTATCTTGGCATCCTCGCCGGTCCTGACGGATCAGGATTTAGTGCAGGTTTTACAGTCTGGAGCGGCGGATAAGATCAGAGCGGTCGCACAACGTAAAACCATTAGCATTCATGTGTCTCACGCTATCGTTAGTTTTGGGGATAGTGCAGCAACGGCGCGCTTAGCCGTAAATGACGGCGCTTTGATCTCGCCAGAGACGGCCACAATGATTGCGGATTTGCATGCAGATGATGATTTAATCCGGGACGCGGCATTATCCAGATATGACATACCACCTGCGGTCATAACGAAGCTCATTGAACACAGTGCAAGTAAGATTGAGATGAATTTAAAGGTGTATCCGGGTATGTCGGATAGCCAAGCGGCCCAACTCTCGCGAGATACCAGATCACGTGCGCAAAGCTATGTTATCGGTAAAAACTGGCCGCAAAACAGACTGCGAGATTACGCTCGCGCATTGGACAAATCCGGAAAATTGACCCCGCGTCTGATATTGCGATGTGCGGGGCGCGGCGATATTCGTTTCACCGTGATGGGGTTGTCCATATTGGCTGGTCAAACATTGGCTAAGACGCGGTTGATGGTTTGTGCCTCATCGGGATTGGGTCTAAAGGCGCTCGCCTTGCGCGGCCGATTCTCCGGGCCTCAACTGGAACTGCTGACCGCGTGTGTGAAAACATATATGATGGTCGAGCGCGAAAATAGGGCGCTATCGGCGGCGAAGTTTCAACGCGTTGTCGCGGAACGTTTGATCAGTCAGGACCTAGATCTGCCGGAAGACATCAGTTCGGATTTACTAGATATCTTAGACGGCCACTCAGAGCTCAGACAGGTCGCCTAAGCCTGACCCTAAGTCGCGAATTGCTCTTGCAGGATTTTTTCCGCTAGCCCGTGCTCTTCGTCAAATAACATTGTCAGGGTCGTCTCCTCATCCTGTTCAATTTCAATTGATATTAAATCTTGTATCTCCGAATTATCAGCCGAAGCGGAGACAGGGCGTTTGGTTGGGTTCAACACGTCAAATCTGACCTTTGCATGACCTGACAGCAGCGCGCCGCGCCACCTTCGCGGTCTAAAGGCGCTAATGGGGGTGAGGGCGAGAATGTCTGCCCCTAGTGGGATAACCGGACCGTGCGCAGAGAGATTATAGGCCGTTGACCCCACGGGTGTAGAAAGCATGACGCCGTCCGCTACCAGTCGTTCTAGCCGCACTTTGCCGTCAACACTGACTTGGATATGTGCGGCTTGCTGCGACTGCCGGAAGACAGAGACTTCGTTAAAGGCGATGTCTTTGAACGTGCCGCCTGCCGCTTCGGCCCTCATGGAGAGGGGATGGACGGGGGTGACCGTGGCATTCTGTAACCGCTGGACCAGATTGTCAGGATCATATTTATTCATCAGAAACCCGACCGTTCCTTTGTTCATACCATAAACGGGCAGGCCTCGTGTGACGAGCGGGAGGTAGCGCCGGAGCGTTTCCAGCATGAAACCGTCCCCGCCCAGCGGAATAAGTGCGTCGGCTTCTGAGGCATCCACGTTCCCATATATGGAGACAAGCGCCGCCATCGCCTCTTTCGCATTGGGACGACTAGAGGCCACAAAGGCCAGTTTTTCAAAGCTTTGGGTTGTCATAGCTATCGCTTTATATTTGACGGCGAGGGAGAGCAAAGCCTAAAGTTTGAATGTGCGGGCCGTCTGTTTTCAATCCATAATTGCTTTTGCATCCTGTTTGTTTTTTTGCGGGGAGGCGCAGGCTGGCGCCTGGAATCAGAAGGCAGGTGAAGGGCAGGTGATCTCGACGTCCTATTGGAGCCATGCCGGCGAAATTTTCAATGAGGATTATGACGCGGTGCCGCTGCGTGGCTTTACCAAGACGGAAACGCGGCTGTATTTAGAGCACGGCGTCACCGATTGGCTGACATTTGTTGGAAATGGCGGATTTCAAACTCTGAACTTTCGCGATGGCGATTCGCGCTTTGATTATGATGGCTTGGATGACATTGAACTGGGGCTCCAAATCAAGGTGAAATCTCGGGAGGGGTTCACGACGGCCATCCGTGCCAGCTATATCATTGACAGCCGTCTGGATAACCGAGCCGTGGATGTGCTCCGCGGCGGTGACCAATATGAGCTACGGGGCTTAATCGGGCAAAGCCGTGAAACCGTATTGGGAGATATGTTTTATGACGCGCAAATCGCTGCGCGAACGGAGCGTTTCGAACAGTTAGACGGCGTTCAAGGTGCGCTAACACTCGGATATAAGCCAACCAATCGCTGGCTTATCATGTCGCAGTCCTATCTCAATTTTTCAAATGACGAAAAGATTGATGGGTTCGATGTGCCAGAGCAAACGCAATTCACGTCAACGCTGTCTGTTGCCCGTCAATATAAGCCCGGGCGATATGTTCAACTCGGCGTTGGGAGAACGTTTTTCGGCCAAAACATTGTCAAAGAGCGCAGTGTTTTCATAGGTGTATGGACGGAATATTAAGGTGTGGTTTTCTCTCTGAGATAGGCCTGAATGGCGTCGCGATCTTCTTGTTTTTTCAATCCTATGAAGGTCATTTTATTGCCGGGCATATATGTGCTGGGTTTTTTCAAATACCCGTCCATTGTCGTCTCATCCCAGATAATGCCAGCTGCTTTCATGGCTTTGGAATAAGCGAACCCTTCTTTCGAAGCCGTTTTGGACCCGTAAATATTCCAGAGATTTGGCCCGACTTTGTTTTGGCCCCCTTGCTCAAGCGTGTGGCAAGCGCGGCATCTGGAGTATAATTTCGCGCCGCGTTGCACAGGTGTCATTTGAACAACGGGTTTCGCAGGTTTTGAGGCTGTGGGAACGGCGGCTTCAGGCGCTTCAGAGCCCCCGCAAGCGGTGAGGAGACATGCGGCGGTCAGGAGAGGAAGGAGTGTTTTCATAGAAGGATAGTGGCCCAAAGGTCGAAATTCTGCAAGACAACTTTCTCAAGTTTTGAATACTCGCTATGTGTGAAAACATAGGCTGACGCGTCGATTTGGCTCTTAATTCCGATTGGGCTTCATGTCATAAGCACTTTCGATATTTCAATGAGGTCAAAATGACGTTCCAAGCTCCCGTAAATGCTATGCAATTCCTCCTGCGCCACGGCGTGGATATGGATAAAATCACGGCGCTCCCGAAGTTCGAAGACACGAATGATGAGCTGATAGGCGACGTTCTAAACGGGGCAGCCGTCTTCGCGCGGGATGTTGTTGCCCCGACGAATTGGGCAGGAGACCAAACGCCCGCGTCTTTGGACGGCAAAGATGTTACGGCTTCGCCCGGTTTTAAAGAGGCGTATCAGGCATTTGTCGAATCAGGGTGGCAAAGTCTGGCCATGAGCCCCGATATTGGCGGGATGGGCTTGCCGACAGTTGTGTCCGTCGCGACAAATGAAATGATATATGCTGCGAATATGGCCTTCGGACTATGCCCTATGCTGACCAGTTCCGCGACCAAAGCGATTGAAGCACATGCGTCGGATGCGCTGAAAGACATTTATGTGCCGAAAATGGTCACGGGCGAGTGGACGGGGGCGATGTGCCTAACTGAGCCGCAAGCGGGATCAGACCTCGGCCCCGTGCGGACAAAGGCAGTCGATAATGGCGACGGCACATATTCGATTACCGGCCAGAAAATCTATATCACTTGGGGCGACCATGATTGCGCCGATAATATTATCCATTTGGTTTTGGCGCGTTTGCCCGACAGTCCGGAAGGGTCGCGCGGGATTAGCTTGTTCATTTGTCCGAAGAATTTCGTGAATGAACACGGCAGCCTCGGCGCACGTAACGATTTTTACCCGATTGGCCTAGAGCATAAGCTTGGCATTCACGGCAGCCCGACTTGTGTCATGGAGTTTAACGGCGCGAAAGGCTGGCTCGTGGGTGAAGTCAATCGCGGTCTGGCCTGTATGTTCACGATGATGAATGAAGCGCGCCTTTTCGTAGGGGTGCAAGGCGTCGCCATTGGTGAGCGTGCCTATCAAGCGGCGTTGGACTACGCCCATGAACGCGTGCAGGGCACACCGCCCGGAGAAGAGCCCGGCGCGTCTATTGTGCATCATCCTGATGTTCGGCGCATGTTGATCGATATGAAAGCCCGCCTCATGGGCGCGCGGGCGATTGCAATGGCGACTGCGGCAGCGGATGACCTCGGGGATCACGGACGAGCAGGATTGCTGACTCCAATCACCAAATCATACGGGTCTGACCTCGGCGTCGATGTCGCATCAATAGGTGTGCAGGTTCACGGCGGCATGGGCTATGTCGAAGAAACAGGCGCCGCGCAGCATCTACGGGACTCGCGCATTGCGCCTATCTATGAGGGTACAAATGGCATCCAGGCCATGGATTTGGTTGGCAGAAAGCTCCGTAGAGATGGCGGTGAAGAAATGCGTCGGCTAATCGCAGAGCTCAAAGAAATCATGACGTTAGCTGAAGGTGCTTCAGGTAAAGGAAATGCCGACATGACTGTCTGCGTTAGGGCCTTGGGTACCGGCATTGAAACCCTGACAACGGCGACGGATATCTTGCTCAATGCGAAAGACAATGACGCGCTGTCCGTGGCGACGCCCTATCTTTCCCTCTGCGCAAATGTGCTCTCCGGCGCGTTGCTGATAAAAGCCGTTGCGAACGGTCTGAGCGCGGGCGACGTCCATGCGGAACCTATGGCGAGTTTGGCGCGGTATCACGCGCTTTCTGTCATGCCGCGCGCATCGGGACAGCTGGACCTCATTCGTGCCGGCGCTGATCCCGTCTTCGATTTCCCTGTTGGACAGCTTGCAGACCTGTAGGGATTTGCCTTAAGGGAGCTGACGCAAAGGAATAAAATGTCAGCACACCCTCAAAACAAGCCTCACTCGCGTCCGGTCAAACGGGCGCGGCGGATAACGGCCCCCCAGATCACCGCGCGAAAGAACGGAGAGCCGGTTGTATGCCTGACGGCCTATGACGCTCCAACCGCCGAAATAATGGATGAATATGTCGATCTGATCCTTGTGGGGGATTCATTGGGCATGGTTGTGCATGGCCTGCCGTCGACAGTTGGCGTGACTCTGGAGATGATGATTTTGCACGGTCAAGCCGTCATGCGCGGCTCCAAGACCGCCATGGTTGTCGTGGATTTACCCTTTGGAGCCTATGAGGCGAGCAAAGAACAGGCCTTCGCGGCGGCGTCGCGCGTGATGATGGAAACGGGCTGCCAAGCCATTAAAATCGAAAGCGGGACTTATGCGGCGGAGACGATTGAATATCTCGTCACGCGCGGCATACCGGTCATGAGCCATGTTGGTCTCAGACCGCAGAGCATGCATGTACTGGGCGGTTTTAGGGCGCGCGGACGGACGAGCGAGATCGCGGACGAGATTTTGACGAATGCCAGGGCCGCTGCGGAGGCGGGAAGTTTCGCAGTTGTCGTCGAGGGGGTTTCGGAAGATCTCGCCAATCGTGGCACGGAATCGGTGGACATCCCGACTATCGGCATTGGCGCCTCGGCGAAATGTGATGGGCAAATTCTCGTGACTCCGGACATGCTGGGTCAATTTGATCGCGTTCCGAAATTCGTCAAGAAATACGGCAATCAACGGGTCGCGACAGAGGCGGCCGTTGCGCAATATGCGGCGGATGTGAAGGCCAGAAGTTTCCCGGGTGAGGCCAATCTTTACCATTTTAAGGGCAGCGCTTCCTGACCCATCCGTAATGCCG
>CAZSKH010000034.1:11663-13594 GCA_964607395.1 uncultured Algimonas sp. | reverse complement strand
GGGTCGATTGCGGGCGTTGCGCGTGTCTAAATCTCTAAGATAGTGGCCGGACCCTGACCGGGCATTCGTCGTCTTGAATTTGGCCGGAGATTAGCAACGCCCTTTGAGGCATTCCCCTGTCTCTTCGCTCAAAACGCTGGAGTGGCCGGGATCGCCGCCGGGGAGCGCAACGCCTGTACCGAGGATGAATTTGACGGACTGCGCGCCCGTCAGGCCCGCAGGAAAGCGCGGGAAGGTTTTGAGAATGAAATAGGTGTTGTCGGCGCGTCGATATTCAATATGGCCCGAGGATAATAATTGCACCAAACCTGCGTGATGTGGAAACACATCATAGGTCTGAACGGTCCCGGGCGAGACCACATTTATGGCAGGCACAGTTGCGAGGCCTTCTTCCGTGAATCGGAAAAGATAGGTTTGATCGGCGAAGGGTGTCTGGCTTTCTATACTGAATTTTATGCCATTATCGGCGGTGATGTCTGACTGACCGGCGGCAATCGCTTGCCGTTCAATCTCGGCGCGGGTGTCCCGGTCGATCATGTCGCCAGACGGAATGGCGATGGAGCTCAGCGTATAGTCTGAAAGCGTATGATTAATCTCGCGATCAAAAATGCGTTCATATTTGGTTTGCGCCCGCATCGCGGTTAGGGCGGTTGGGCTGGTGAAATACTCCATGCAGCCATGGTCGATGAAGTCCACTTTTTCCATTGGCAGACCAACAACCCCTGCGCCCGCCGTTCCGGGATTTCGGCTTTTGACGGCAATAAAACCTGCGACGCGGTCAGTCCGACCTTCAATCGACCAGACCATATCTGTGTATGTCGACGCGATGATATAGAGGGGCGTTTCGCCGCTCTCTATGCGGACACGCGTCACCTCAGTCTCACGGTCTAAATCTGATACAGCCACAGAAGACACTGCGGTTCCCTCATATCCGGAAAGCAGCACAATTTCATTTGATGCATTTGGACTTAAGGCCGGATGGCAGATATCGGTCGTGGTCGGCTCTACCGGATCTGGATCAACGGGGTCAGGATCGGCGGGATCGGGCGTTTCCGATGAGGCGTCCTCTTCGGGCACGTCAGGGTGAGTGCCATCAATATTCAAACGCCACCCTTCCGGAAGGGCGTCGATTTCCTCGCTGCGCGCCTGAAGCCAATCTATAGCGGTGGATTGCGCATTATTGGGGGCCGGATTCAGCTCCGCCGCTTTCAACGCGCCGTCAAAAATATCTTCGAGGGATACCGACCTTTTATTATTATTCGTATCGCTCTCGTTGATGACCATGAGGTAGTCAGAAAACAGAAACCCAATGAGAGCATTCGTTAGGACCTCACCCGGGTCAGCTGCGTCCCCCTCTTTTTCGATTTCGGCTTGCGTTCCAGCTTCCAGATATCCAGCGGCCAACATCCCCATATTGACGGCGTTCTGATTTGACGACTCAATGGGCTGTGTGGCGTCCACATATGGAAGGGTATGAAACAGCTCAGACTCGAGCTTAAAGGCATTTACAACAAAGTTATGTGCAGGTTCGAAGTCGTCGACATTTAAGGTGATCGGTTCGCTCTCTTCGCCCGCTGGAGGCGCCTCTTGCGCTTCAATGGCGATACCCAGCATCCTGTAAAGCTGTAGATGTGTGAAGACATTTATATTGGCGGTAGTCGCCTCACCCGGTGCGGGCTTTGGGAAAATGGCCCAGAGCGCTTGGTCGCTTGCGCCAAAACTGGCGGGGTCACCAAAGGCTGCGCCGCCAATGCACCCCGAGGGCGCGTCACAAATCATTGTCGCGTCTTCGAACAAGGCGCCAATGGCCAAATAGTCGCTCGTGTCTTCCGTCGTTTGAACAGAAACAGAAAATCCGCCTCTCGCATCGGTGACCCCTTCGCCCAGAAGAAGGTCGTCTTCCTCGGCAATATCCTCGGGCGGCATGAGAG
>CAZSKH010000034.1:2505-11563 GCA_964607395.1 uncultured Algimonas sp. | reverse complement strand
CCTTCGCCCAGAAGAAGGTCGTCTTCCTCGGCAATATCCTCGGGCGGCATGAGAGGGTCAAAGACGATTATTCTAGCGCCAGACATCAGGCCTTTGGCCGCCACGCCTGAGAGAGTTATCGCAGTGCCGCTCGCCTCGGGCCTATCCGCTTCCAAAGTGGGGGCCTGAGAGACAGCTTCCAAGATGTTCTGAGGCCGCGGCGCTTCCGCATTTGCGGGCGAAGAGCTGATTGGGGGCGTCGGTGCTGGATCAATCACTGTGACCGGCTCTGGAACATTTGGGCTGGATGAACTGCCGCCGCCGCAACCTGTCAGGATGAAAACTGCGGTTAAGGCGGTGCCTAACTTTGATTTATAATGGCGCATAATCTTCTCCCCACAATCTAAGCCTGTTACGCATAGCTTGCACGGCCCCGTTTAGAAAGCGAATTATCGTTGGGCGTGCGGCGGGTTGGGCCAGGTTCATGTTCGCGGGACGGGTGAAGAATCCTGAGAGACGGCGATTTAGCCGAGATTTCAGCTCAAATAACTTGAACTCAACGGTAGCCAAACCAGCCCATCTCCTTTTAAAGATGAGCATCAACCAAAGGGGCTCCTTATGAAACGCGTTATACTTCATCTTTTTTTTTATCGCCGCATTCGCAGGGCTGTGTGCTTTACCCATGACGGCGACAGCCGGCGAAATCTTGCGTGCGACCCCTGCCAGTGATTTCAAATGGCGAACAACGGAATGCCGCAAACCCATTCAGAACACATCACCGTCTATCTCCCGTCAGCAGAGCCTGGAGCGCTATGCGCAGGACATCACGCGATATCTGGCTTGCCTGCAACGCGAAGCCCAGCGCGATTTAGACAAAGCCCAAATGCAAATGCAAACGGCCATTGAAGCGGAACTAGACGCCGAAACGAAACGCATGGACGCGAAAATTAAGCGTGCCTACCGGGCAACGCGATAAGCGAAACCCTAACTATCGACTTCAGCATCCAGCGCATTGGCGATAATAAAATCACGGCGAGGTTCGACGACATCGCCCATGAGTTTGGTGAAGAGATCATCGGTGACATCTTGCGCTTCGACTTTGACCTGCAAGAGCGAACGGGCGTTGGAGTCGAGCGTCGTCTCCCACAGCTGGTCCGGGTTCATTTCACCCAATCCCTTATAGCGCTGGATTTTGAAACCCTTGCGCCCGCCTTCGAAAATAACCTCAAGTAATTGCGCAGGGCCTGAGACATAGATAGCGTCATTATCGCCGCGGCGGAAACTGGCGGTGCCGGAATAAGTTTCGCCCAGCGATGGCGCGAGTTTTTGGAGACGCCGCGCATCGGAACTGTCGCGGAAACTAGGCCGCATGATAATACGGTCCATAACGCCGCGCACATCGCGTTCAAAGACAAGGGCGCCGTCATCATGATAGCTGCCCGACCAACCATCTTCACCTTCATCTGCGATGAGGTCTAAGCGCGCCACAGCAGCGTCAATCCGGTCAGGATGTTCTTCGACGTCTAAAATGCCCGAGATCGCAATTTGCGCAATCGCACTATCCGGCGCGCGGTGTTTCATCCGGTCCAGTATTTGCTGCACGGCGAGCGCTTCACGCGCCACGCGTTTCAGATCTTCGCCCGCAATCACGGAGCCGTCGTCGAGTGTCAGCGACGCATCCCGCGAACCGGCATCAATCAGATATTCGTCCAACTCGGCTTGGTCTTTAATATATTGCGTATTCTTGCCGCGCTCGACCTTATAGAGCGGCGGCTGGGCGATGTAGAGATAGCCGCGCTCTATGAGCTCCGGCATTTGGCGATAAAAGAACGTCAACAGCAATGTCCGAATATGCGCGCCGTCAACATCCGCGTCAGTCATAATGACGATCTTATGGTAGCGCGCTTTATCCGCGCTGAAATCCTCGCGGCCAATTCCCGTGCCGAGCGCCGTGATGAGCGTGCCGATTTCCTGACTGGAGAGCATACGGTCAAAACGGGCGCGCTCCACGTTCAGGATTTTACCTTTGAGCGGTAAGATCGCTTGGTTATGGCGATCACGCGCCTGCTTGGCGGAGCCTCCCGCAGAGTCTCCCTCCACGATAAAAATTTCGGACAACGCCGGATCGCGCTCTTGGCAATCGGCGAGCTTCCCCGGCAGCGACGCCACATCGAGCGAGCTTTTCTTTCGCGTTAAATCGCGGGCCTTGCGTGCAGCCTCGCGGGCCATCGCCGCTTCTGCGATCTTCATGACGATCATTTTGGCCTCGACCGGATGTTCTTCGAACCATTCGCTAAGCGCCTCGTTCATCGCGCTCTCAACCACGGGACGGACCTCAGAGCTGACGAGTTTATCTTTGGTTTGCGAGCTGAACTTCGGGTCAGGCACTTTAACGGAGAGCACGCAAGTCAAACCTTCACGCGCATCGTCGCCGGATAGTTTCACCTTATCATTCTTCTTGGCCATGCCTTGCGCGTAGGTGTTAATCGTCCGCGTTAGCGCGCCGCGGAAACCCGCCAAATGCGTTCCGCCATCGCGTTGCGGGATGTTATTGGTAAAACAGCGGACATTCTCATGATAACCGTCATTCCACCACATGGCGGCGTCCACCGTGATGCCGTCTTTTTCGGCATGGACATTAATCGGGCCGTCGAGGATTGGCGTTTTATTTGCATCCAAATGGCGGACAAAGGCCTCAATACCGCCTTCGTAAAAGAGCTCTGTGACGATAGGTTCTTCTGGGCGTTCATCCGTCAAAATAATCATGACGCCAGAGTTCAGAAACGCCAGCTCTCGCAGGCGCCGTTCCAGCGTATCGCGGTCAAATTCGACCATGGTAAAGGTTTCTTCCGACGGTAGAAACGTGACCTTAGTCCCTGTTAGGGTTTTCACAGACCCGTCACGGCGATTATCTTGCGGGGCGTCGCCGACGATTTTCAGCGGAGCAAGCGCATCACCGTGGCTGAACTCCATCCAATGTTCTTTGTCATCCCGCCAGATTGTGAGCTTCAAAGACACAGACAAGGCGTTTACGACAGAGACGCCGACCCCATGCAAACCGCCCGAGACCTTATAGGAGTTTTGGTCAAATTTCCCGCCCGCATGCAGCTGGGTCATGATGACTTCGGCGGCGGAGATACCCTCTTCTGTGTGCATAGCGACAGGAATGCCGCGGCCATTATCAGAGACGGAGCAGGACCCATCTGGATGCAACACAACCTCTACGCGGTCGGCATGTCCGGCGAGGCTCTCATCGATCGAATTATCGACAACTTCATAAACCATGTGATGCAGGCCGGAGCCGTCATCTGTATCGCCAATATACATCCCCGGGCGTTTACGCACAGCGTCCAGTCCTTTGAGGACTTTGATGCTATCCGCCCCATATTCAGGGCTTGCGTCTGGCGTATTTTGAGCGGCATCGGCCATAAAAAAAATCCTGCATGAATCGTTGCCGATTCTTACAGGATTTAGCGCGCCATTGTAAGGGCATACAATGGCGCGCCATGCGCACCGTTTCGTCCTAGTTGATCGTGTAGACCACACCAAAGCGGGTAATCGTGTCTGTCTTCTCTGTACCCATTGGAACATCCGTATGGTGGTCGATGCGGTAAGACGCGCGCGCCGCGAGATTACCCATCAATGTCGCCGTGATACCGGTCTCATTCCAGAGATATGTATCGCTGGAGGCATAAAGAACTTCGGAGTTATTGTAGAAAGACACATTGTCATTCAGGTCCCATTTGAACTTTGACGCGCCGCGCAAGGCTAGCTCGTCTTCCTTTACAGATGGAATAAGGATTGTGCCTTGTGTTTCCTGAGAGCGGAAACCGAGGCCGGCTTCCACGTCCCACTGTGTCGGGGCTGGCAGGATAACCTTATAGCCCAAACCCGTGCCAAGGTAATATCCTGTTTCAAACGCGCCGAAATCATCTTTGTACCAATCCGCGTTACCAAACGCATAAAGGCGGTCCGTGATGTCGCGGTCAAGTTGATAGCCAAGCGTGAAACGCTCTTTATTATTTACGCCTGAAACGCGGCCAAAATCCGCAGATCCGCGCGCCGTATGACGCCAGACGTCACCGTCTTTTTGAATATTAAACGCAAGGCCGAGATCTGTAGTCTCTGTGTTACCTGTTGTCCGTGAGCCGGCCAATGAGGCCTCGCCAGCCCAGCCGTCTTGTGCAGAGGCGGTCGTTGCGAAACCCAGTACAGTTGTGGTCATTAGTGCGACCATTGTTTTTGAAGTCAGTGTCATGATTATTATTCTCCAGAGTAATCACTACGGTTAAAATTCGTGAAGCGCTCCTATTTCCGAAAGGGTGTATGGAATGTGAACGCCCTGATTTTTTTACATTCATAATTCATTCACCCTGTTTTGGGCTATGACCCTGCAACCATAATAACGTCTGGAGGGACTCCCATGGAAAAAGTACTATCATTTTTAAACCCGGAAACGCTGATACCGCTCGGTATCGAGGTTCTGATCGCCTTAGCGATTCTGATCATCGGTCTTTGGATCGCAAAGCGCGTCAAAAACCTAATCATCAAATTGGGACAGAAAAGCCCGCAACTGGATGATACACTTTTCAAATTCTTCGGCAGCATCGCGCGCTATGTTATCATGGCATTTGTTTTCATCGCGGTTTTGGGCCGCTTTGGCGTTGAGACGACATCTATTGTCGCTATGCTGGGTGCCGCGTCTTTGGCGGTTGGTTTGGCCCTGCAAGGCGCCATGTCCAATATGGCCGCTGGCGTCATGCTCATGATCTTCCGTCCATATAAAGCCGGTGACTTTGTAGAGGTCGCAGGCATCTTTGGTAATGTTGAAGAAATCGAATTGTTCACAACAATTCTGCAAACGTTCGACAACCAGCAGATCATCATCCCGAATGGTAAAATCTGGGGCGAGAAAATCGTCAACCACAGCCATCATCCGGTTCGCGGCGTCGATATGAAGTTCAACGTCGCCTATGAAGACGATGTCCAAAAGGCCCGTGAAGTCATCCAAGGTGTGTTGAATGCACATCCGCATGTTAAATCCGATCCGCCCGCCTTCATTGAAGTTGAGTCCTTGAGCGAACGCTCTGTTGAAATCCTTGTTCGTCCTTTCACCGACGGCGCGCATTATTTCGACGTGACCTATTCCTTGCCGGAGCAAATTAAAGCTGCGCTGGGTAAAGCCGGTATGGCAACGCCTTACCCGCAAACGCGTATTATCATGTCTAAAGACTAAGGTCTTTGGACCTGATAACTGCTTCCCCTCCAGGGAAGCCCCCAGGCGGTCTGTTCTTCATTGAGCAGGCCGCCAATTTTTTGTCCCGTCGACGCAACCTTGTGGGGTTTGCCCCCGAAGGGGAACGTGGGGGTGCTACCCAAGTAATTGATACGTGAAATTACCAAGCGCTCTTCCCAACCGACAATCTAGTGTTCAGCCTAAATGCGATATCCTGAAAATTAGGACCGTCCGCAGGGTCGGCCTCCACGACGGAAGACCGAAGAGTAGTAGTGTTTTACGCGGTTGCCAAAGTGGATTCGGCTAAAGCCTTCTCCACCCCCGCATTTGGCTTGCGCCAAATGCTAGGCCCTGCGGCAGTGGTTGTAGATGTGACGGTCGGGGGTCCCTCAGTTAAGCGTTCCGGTCACACCTACCCGTTTTATTGGATAAATCCCGGTTCAACACCCAGAGGTCGTCTCTCACCACAAAAGCTCCGGCACAGTCCGACAGCTAAACGTCGAATGCTCAAGCCCACCGTCCCCCAAACCAGCGGACTTATGTAGCAGAAGCAGGAAGCGACCGCGCGTCGCCGTCACTAGGTAGGTAGTGATGGGAAAGTTACTAATAGGTCTATTATGTCATATAATTATTATCGCCATGTCCTATGGTGAAAGTCGCTCCATCAATCTGACCTTCGAGAAATGCGTTAAAAGTAGTTTCGTGAGAGCTGCCATAAATGTCGTCATAGGTAATAGTTCCGTAAACAATAATTCTGGCCTCTTCATCCATGATCAAACTTTGAGTGATAAGCCATTCTTCATCATTGCTGATTTCTGTAGCCATATGATGGGTGGAGGTTGGCATCATGGAGCCCATAGGCGTCCTGATTTCTGGTTCAGGAAGCTCACCTCTAGTTTCGGCAGTTCCCATTACATGGTTGGCTTGAATGAAAATGTTATTCGCTGGGGTTTGCCCCACGTTCTGAAAGGTAATCACAATCGAAATTGGGTTTTCAGCGGGTCTTTCCAGCGGTATTGGCCTCATCATTCCTTGCGGAACCATCATTGCCTTAGATTTTATTTCTACAATTCCAAGATAGGCTCTAAGTTCTCGTCGGGAGGCGATTCTCGCTTGTTCAAGCGTGTCTTTAGCAACATCTACAGAATCCTGAGCAACTTTGTTTTGGTTAGCGAGACTCCAGTTTGCGAGAGCCTGCAAAATCAGAGTTACTATCAAAGCGCCCAAGGCACCAATAGCGGTAAGGCCAGCTATCATAGCCCATTTAGCCATTTTCAGTTGCGCTTGAAGCTCCCGACAATGTGGCGCTGGGTCTTTCTTATCCTCGCACAAACTGGGCTTGTATTGGGATGCTTGATAACTCTTTATCGTGGCAGAAATATCAAGAATGCTCTCGTTTATTTTTCTAATATCTTCGGAACATGGGCACTCTTTTGTATACTCTTTTACACACTCGTTAGTTATGCAGCATCCAGCCTCTAGGTATTCTGGCGCGCCCATTTCAAGAGATAGACATACATGAGGCGGCCCACCCGCATACGACTGTCCGAAAAGCAGACATGCGAAAACAAGGGCCGCTAAGGCCCTGAACCATGCCTTAAATCTAGTATTTATAGTCTAAGCTCTTTGACCCCGATTGCGTCCATGCACTCGGCCATAAATGCAGCGCTAAATTTACCGCGCCCGATCTTGTTGCGGACACTAGGCTCTTTAACGTCACCTGCGCCATTCTCATTCAATTTATCGGTAAGAGTAGCATAGGTTAGCCCGGCTCTTTTGATTTCGCTTTTTAGGATAAGCGCCATTTTAGTTTCGTAATCAATCATTTTGCACCTTATTTGTTGCTTTTTACACATAATACGTTGCTTTTTTCTTTACAGATAAGAAAATATGCAATACATATGTTGCATAAAGTAACGAAAGCCATGCAAAATGCAACATTTTCTTTTATCCGCTAAAGGCCGCAACCTTAGCCTCAAGAAGATTTACAAGATGGGTGAGCAAGGCGCTTATGACCTATTCCGCACTATCCGCTGGCCTGAAACCAATGGCGAGGCCGTTTGCCCGCAATGTGGATGCACAGAAAGCTATGACATCAAAACCCGTCGCAAGTTTGAGTGTAAGGGGTGCAAACATCAATACAGTGTTACGTCTGGCACTATCTTTCATAGCCGCAAATTAGACTTTGTTGATTTACTCGCTGGCATCTGTCTTTTCGTGACGGGTTCCAAGGGTATGAGTTCCGTTCAATTCTCTCGCACTATGGATGTCCAATATAAGACTGCTTGGGTCTGGTGTCACAAGATGCGCGAGTGCCTTGCCGATGAAACAGACGTTCACACGCTACAGGGTGAAGTCGAAATTGACGGTTGTTATGTCGGCGGTCACGTTCGCAAATCCAACTTCAAAACCGAGCGTTCAGATCGGCGTTTGAAAGCCAACCGTTCACCCCGTCGCCGCGTTGTTATCGCCCTACGTGAGCGTGGGGGCCGCACATTGCCATTCGTGCGCCGCACTGAAAAAGAGGGTATCGAATTGGCGCTTGGCCTTATCGGCGTCGGTTCAACTGTAATCGCCGATGAAGCGACACATTGGGACACGCTGGAATTGGATTTCAAATCCAAGCGCATCAATCACAGCGAAGCCTATTCCACTGGTAACGGACATCACACGAATTGGGTGGAAAGCTATTTCGCCCGTCTTCGCAAAATGGTTCGCGGTCAACATCATTGGGTGTCACCTAAGTATCTCTATCAGTATGCAGAACACGCCGCATGGTTAGAAGATCACCGGAAAGAGGGATTGCTGGAATTGTCCAAGCGTATCGTTGGCGCTGCAATGGTCGCTCCGAAAAGTCGCAAGTTTAAGGGCTATTGGCAGAAAGCGGATTAGGCCTATCGGGTCTAATCATCCACCTTGTGACGTTGCTCTTGCCCCTGCTACTCACAACATGATTTTTATTTCTTAGACGCCGCAGAGACTTCCCCACGCGGCCTGTCAGAGCGTCAACAGTTAGTTTGTCCCGAACGTCCATCCCTTTTGCCGCAAGCATGTTCTGGGCAATTTCACGCGATTTGAGAGGCTGGTTTGCATATCGCAGTTCAAACATCACAGCCTTGGCCAAGTCTCCCTGATCGAACCTGACCGACCTCTGATAGCGCGGCATAATCATATCCCAGTTCGCCCTCATATCCGATAGTCCGCAGTGTCCTATCCAAGGCCGAAACATCATTCTTGATAGATGCAAGGCGTTCAGTGAGTAATTCGGCTTCATTGAACAAATCGGAGCGGGTTTTCAGAAGCCCGTTTTGCGTCTCGGAGTAATCGGTAATGCGGGTATAATGTGACATGCCGCCTAATAGCAGCTATATCGTCTCATATGTTCCTGCGTCTGCTACATAAGTCCGCAAACCAGTCAGAAAGCGCTAACCTGTCCTATGTCTGAAAGAACCCATTTAATATGCGGGTGAAAAGGGGAGTCGCGGATTTTGTTTTTTGATTATTTTGTAAGCGGTTGAAATGACAGTAAAACTTCCACCAAAGCCTCCTCCTGAAAGAGGGAAAGCCGCTGTCTCCTCCCCATTTAGGGGGAGGTGGCTGGAGCGTTTTCCTTCAAAACGCGGAAGTCGGAGGGGGCCTGCCTGCCAATCCATCATCAGCTAACGTCCCCCTCTGCCCTCGCTACGCTCACGCATCTCCCCCTGGCGTTTTGAAAAAACGCATGGGGGAGAGAAGTCACCCATCACAATCAACCCACTCCACCCCCATCACCCCGTTGAAAAACGGGGTCCATCTCCAACAATGCGTATCAAAAGAGAAAAGGCAGGGGATGGTCCCCGAGTC
>CAZSKH010000034.1:0-2495 GCA_964607395.1 uncultured Algimonas sp. | reverse complement strand
AGGTGTGAAGCGTGGATGCCGGAGGCGAAAAGCGCCCGTACTCAACAGCAATCCGTCATCACAAGACTTTTTCTTGGGATTCACCAGCTCTCAAACAATAATGTCATCGTCTTTTAATCGTTTGAGCGCATTCGAAATAGCACCCCGGTCAAACAAATTACGTTTTCGCTCACTCCAATTTTGTAACAAGGACGTAATTCTGTCCAAATCACCAGTCTTTTCAGCGGAAGCCAAGTAATGCACACTCGATAATAACTCCAACCCAAAAGCACTTTCAAACCCTGCAATTAAATTCGAAAATCGGTCGTTTAGTTCTTCAGCCTTTGATGCTTCATTTGCCTCAATAAAATCAGACGCTTTCGAATAGGCCACTCCGCTAACGCGTACAGTCTCGTTTGTTTCATCCACGTTTACAAAACCGTTTGCCTTACCAATTCCAATCAAAGCTTTAGCTAAAGTTGAAGAATATGGCCCATAAATATTTTTCTTAAACTCAAGCCCAAAATCTAATCCCAGGACTTGCAGAAAATAGACAATTTTCTGTAATGAAACTTTAGTGTATCCACCTCCGAAGTACGACTCACAATCACCTAGCACTCTGAAAAGTATAGCCCTTTGCGATGTCATATTAAGTTCAAATGGTTCGTATTCGGGAATGTCTACTTCTGCGCGAGGACCAAAAATAAATATATTTCTGTTTAGGCTTTCTTCCATTAAAGCGCTCTCAATCATTGGCCGAACGTCATTCCATTCTAGTCCACCATTTCCGCATCCAAGTGGTGGAATGCAAACTGATTGAATATCGAAGTGATTTATTACAGCAACGAAGTCTTTAAGCCCTTCCTCGATAAACTCATTTTTAGACTTTGAAGGCCAATGTTGTTTTGTAGGAAAGTTAATTAAATAACGAAAGTTCGACGACTCAAACATGTCACCATTATCATATACAAACATTTTTCCCGGGCGGACTTCTTTGTGTTTGCAAGCCAATTTGTAAGCCTTATAATTATTTGGCCATCTATTTTTAAATTCAAGCGCAACGCCTTTCCCCATCACTCCAACACAATTCACAGTGTTGACGATAGCCTCTGCGGTGGACTCGAACATGTCTCCATTTTTGTATATAAAAGGCATTAAAAAAAGCATCCCCGCTTAACGTAAATAGGTATATTTCTTCCGGCAAAGGTTATCTGTTGTTGAAGCCATTGTTCCCATTTTGTACTCTTGATAACGAGACAGTCAATTAAGTCCACTGGAAAAGATTCTCTTATCAAAAACTCTGCCATTCTGATTTTCGTTCTATTAATCCATTCCAACTTACTATGGTTGTCGTGGAACCACCTGCATACCCCAGCATATCCCAGTTCTTGGATATGTCCCATACGATTACTATCATCAAATAGACTCCATTTAATATGGCTTTCAAGCGTTGTAATATCGTCTGAAAAATTTGGTGTCTGCGCGACACTGTTACATGCAATGTCTGAAAACCAGAACGAACAATAATTAGCGACTTTTAAAGGATCGGCGACGATATAAACCATATCTTCTGAGTCCACGCTGCCAAGATTTTCTCCTTGTGGATCTACCAAAGGCACATTGCCTTGAGAAATTGTGTAAGCCATTCCGGTGGCTGGTGAAAAATAAAATGGGACAAAGTCATTAACTGATCGACCACAAGGCGTATTAAAACCAGGGCCTCCCCGACGATTGACTATGTCCGAAAATGAAGTCCTGTATCCAGGTTGAATTTCTATATGGTTTTTTGAGCGTATCTCTCCATCTTCCAAATATCTTGCGATATTTGCTCCATATGTCATCCGAAAAATAAGTCGCTTCGGCAATGCAAAACCTTCAATCTAATTGTCGACAAAGATTATTTTCTTCATCAATCGTCATAATTTTACTCAACAACCTCAGCCGCCCGTTCTTCAACCGCCGCGACAATCTCATCCACCATCACGTCAATCTTGTCTAATTCGCGTCATCCCACCAAATTTGACGTTTCCAACGTTTTGATTTTTTGAGGCGGGACTCAGCCTCTTTTCTTAAATCGCTAGACATATCCCGATTTCGACCAATGACAGGAATGTTCTTTCGCCATTTGAGATTTGAAGCCAGCGGTTCATCGGGAACTTTGCGCCACATCCCGAGCTTTGGTCGCTCCAGCACCACGTCGTCTGTTCCTTCGATGGTTTTTTTGAGGTTTGCTTTTAACACACGTCTTTCATTCTGACGTTGTTGTTGTTTGCGGCGCGGAATGACTTTACGCGCAGATTTATCATTCTCACCATAGGCGTTTCGGCAGTCTTTAGCGTAGCTGAGGACTTTTTTCTCTTGTGGGGTTCTGCGTCGCTTTGGCATTTATTCCGCCGCCTCCGCGACCTCAGCCGCCAACCCAGCCGCCCGTTCCTCAACCGCCGCGACGATCTCATCGACCATCACATCATTATCCGTCTTCCCCGTCTTCTTCCCGGCGTGATACATCATACCAT
>CAZSKH010000033.1:0-13622 GCA_964607395.1 uncultured Algimonas sp. | reverse complement strand
CTAAAGGAAGACATATGTCAGACGTACTCGAACGCGTGAAGAAGATGGTTGTGGAGCATCTGGACGCTGAGGAAGCGAAAGTAACCACGAACGCCCACTTCATTGACGATCTGGGTGCCGACTCGCTCGACACTGTGGAGCTTGTCATGGCTTTTGAAGAAGAATTTGACATCGAGATTCCGGATGATGCCGCAGAGCACATTCAGACTGTTGGCGATGCCGTGAAATTCATTTCTGAGAAAACTGGCTAGGGCAGGCCCTAGTGAGACGGGTCGTTGTCACAGGCTTAGGCCTTGTTTCACCCGTCGGCTGCGGCGTTGAAACCGCATGGGAAAACATACTCGCCGGAAAATCAGGCGCGTCCCAGATTGAACATTTTGATGTCAGCGATCTTGCTTGCAAGGTCGCTGCTGTCCTCCCCCGGGTGGATGGCCGCGCTGGCGGCTCCCCGGACAGTCCCGGATCATTCGACCCCGATGTGGTCATGAGCAAGCGTGATCAAAAGCGCATTGACGATTTTATCCTATATTCTATCGCGGCTGCCGATGAAGCCATTGCGCATTCCGGTTGGGAGGCGACCTCCGATGAGGTGTCCGAGCGCGCAGGCGTTATTCTTGGGTCCGGAATTGGCGGCTTGCAGACGACATATGATGCCTCCATTCTCTTACATGAAAAAGGCCCGCGTCGTCTCTCGCCATTTGTGATTCCGTCCATGTTGATCAACTTGTCCTCTGGCCAAGTGTCGATGCGTCATAAGCTCAAGGGCCCGAATAGCGCGGTTGCCACAGCTTGCGCGACGGGCGCACATGCGATTGGCGATGCCGCGCGGATTATCGCCTGCGGCGATGCCGATATGATGGTCGCGGGTGGGGGCGAAGCTTCCATCACGCGCTTAGGCATCGGCAGTTTCGTCGCGTGCCGCGCTATGACAACCGGATATAATGACACGCCGGAAAAAGCCTCGCGCCCCTATGATGAGGGCCGGGATGGTTTTCTCATGGGCGAGGGCGCGGGCGTTGTTGTTTTGGAAGATTATGAAACGGCCAAGGCGCGCGGGGCTAATATTCTGGCCGAGCTCGTCGGTTACGGGCTTTCGGGTGATGCCTACCATATTACGAGCCCTGCGCCAGAAGGCGAGGGTGGTTTCCGGGCGATGCGGATGGCGTTGAAAAAATCTGGATTAGAGCCGTCTGATATTGGCTATGTGAACGCGCATGGAACCTCCACCCCGATGGGAGACGAGCTTGAGGTGCGCGCGGTCGAGCGCCTTCTCGGCGACCATGCACCAAATGCGAAAATGTCCTCTACCAAATCAGCGACCGGACATTTGCTCGGTGCAGCGGGGGCCGTTGAAGCCATCTTCTCAATTCTCGCTCTGCGAGACAAAATGGCGCCGCCGACCCTTAATCTCGAAAATCCAAATGTCGACACGGTTCTCGATCTTGTGCCGCTGAAAGCCAAGCCATTTGCAGGTAAGGCCGTCATGTCAAACTCCTTCGGTTTTGGCGGCACAAATTCAGCGTTGATTTTTGTCGAAGCGGAATAATCGGGCCGTGGCCCGTAAGACAAAAACTGGGTCTGAAGCAGATCCTAAAACTAGCCAGGCAGATGGAAAAAAACGTCTGGCTAAACGCGACAAAGGAACGTTGGCTTTGATAGCCATTGCTGCTCTTTTCACATTACTCGGCGGGCTTGCCATCGCGGGCTACGCCGCAATCAATTATAAATATGAGCGCGCCCAAAAAGGGTCGGCTGACCAAGTGGCGTTCACTGTGCCGCGTGGTGCCGGCTTAAGTTCAATTGCTCAACGTCTTGAAACGGAAGGGTTTGTTGAAAGCGCTTTCCTGTTTAAGGCCGTCACAAAGTTTCGCGGGAATGAAGCGAATTTCAAAGCTGGTGAGTTTTATCTGTCAAAGAATATGTCGATGGCCGACGTCTATGACGGGCTCGCAAATGGCAAAGCCATTCTCTATCCTTTTACGGCAGCGGAAGGGCTCACCTCGGCCATGATCACGCGGTCTTTGGATGGCGTTCCAAGTCTCATAGACGACAACCCCGACGTCCCGGCAGAAGGCACATTGCTGCCTGAAACCTATCTCACGCCGCGCGGCATGACCCAGTCACAATTGCTGAAAAAAATGGCTGCGGCGCAGACACAGCTTTTGGATGATGCATGGGAGAAACGAGACCCGACCATTCCCGTTAAGACTAAGGCCGAAGCTATCATTCTGGCATCTGTGGTCGAGAAAGAAACGGGCGTTGGAATGGAACGCGGCATGGTTGCGGGCGTGTTTACGAACCGCCTACGCAAGGGCATGAAGCTGCAATCTGACCCCACAATTATTTACGGCATCACGCGGGGAGAACGTCTGGGCCGACGGATTCGGCAATCCGAAATTGACCGAAAAACAGACTGGAATACCTATCAAATTCCAGCTCTGCCAAAGACACCGATTTGCAACCCGGGCAGGGATGCGATTCTGGCTGTATTGAACCCGGATGATACGGATGCGTTGTTCTTCGTCGCTGACGGTACGGGCGGACATGCTTTCGCAAAGACCCTGCGCGAGCATGAGCGCAATGTGGCTAAATGGCGGAAAATTCAACGGGAGCGAGGCCTGCGATGAAAGGATTTGGTCCATTATGAAAACGCAAAGCGCATTGGATGAATTGAAATCCGACAGACGGGGTTTGATGGTGGTGCTCTCTTCCCCCAGTGGTGCAGGAAAGACGACGCTTACGCGCAAATTGCTCGCAGATAATCCCGATATGGCGATGAGCGTGTCCGCCACAACGCGCCCCCCACGTCCGGGTGAGGCGGAGGGAAAAGACTATTACTTCGTCAATAAAACCCGTTTTTCAGAGCTAGAGTCCCAAGGTGAATTTTTGGAACACGCCAAGGTTTTTGACAATTACTACGCCACACCGCGCGGTCCTGTGGAGGACGCGCTGTCTCGCGGGCGGGACGTTGTTTTCGATATTGATTGGCAAGGTGCACAGCAACTCACCCAGGCGGCAGCGGATGATATTGTAAAGATTTTTATCCTGCCGCCTAATATGCGAGAGCTTGAACAGCGCCTCCGAACGCGTGCGCAGGACAGCGACAGCGTCATTGCCAAGCGTATGAGCAAGTCAGAAGCCGAGATTAGCCATTGGGCCGAATATGACTATGTTATTGTAAATGAAGATGTTTCTACGGCGCTGGAGGAGCTCAAGACCATCGTGAAATCCGAACGTATGCGTCGCCGCCGCCAGATGTGGTTAGGCGGGTTCGTCAAGTCATTGGTGAACGGCGGGTAAAGATCATTTTAATCTGAAATCTACTTTATTCCGCTAAAGACGACGAATGATTGAAATTGCATTTGCAGTAGTTTTGGGTTTCGCCGTCACATCGACGGTTTGTGGTCTCTTCGAGGATGGGTCGCGTTATGACCGAATCCTGATGAGGACCCTCGTCTATTTTATCTTACTCTCCCTCCTTATAGCTTTGTTAACTGGTGGCTCGCCCTTCGTCATGCGCCACGTTGGTGCCTTAGTTGGCGGCAGTTTGTTTGAGCATACGGTTTGGTTCGGTCTTGGCGCAATACTTGCCTTGACTTTGCAGGTCTATGCTGAGGGATATTTCTATGAGCTTTGGGTGCGGCTCCATCCAAATTCTGCGCCAACGCCTGAAGTTCAAATGGGAAAACGAGCTCGGGTTGTGGGCTTTCGCAAAACTCGAATGCCGGCGACGTTAGTTGGGACATCGACCGAATATCTGAATGCAGATTTAGATCTGAGGACGGAAACACTTATACGTTTGTGTTACAGTACTTTTGAAGATCGCGGGTCATTGATGATGTCGCGATTGGAATCTGAACTGCGATTGGGTCAGGGACGCCGTCAAAAAGCCTTTCATAAGATTGTCGCAGGCAATCACGGGCGCGCGAAATCGAAACGCATTGTCCATCGGTATTGGCGGAGCGTGAACGGGTCGTCTCGGCTATCTCAGGCCCTATTTGGGGACCTTTGTAAATTGGCGCGCGATACGCATAATCGGGACCGCGCGACAGTTGACCGTTTGACGGCCGTCGGGATTTCACTGGGTCTAGACCCGGAAGAGATGGGCCGGTCTATCCGGAGTGCGCTTTAGGGCTGTCAGCGCTCGCCGCGGTGTCTTTTAGGGTTCGGGCCAAGGCTTGGAAGGCGGATATAGGGAGCGTTTCCGGTCTCGCTTGTGGATTAACCCCGCAGGTTTCCAGCCAATCCTCTAACACCAAACCTGCTTGTTCAGCCAGAGGCCGAAGGCTCCGTCGCAGCATTTTCCGGCGCTGACCAAAGGCAGATTGCGTGACGCGTCCGAGTGTTTTCAAATCCTCAAAGGGCGTCTCGAGCGGGTCCAAAACGATAACCGCGCTGTTCACTTTGGGCGGCGGTGTGAAAGCGCGGGCCGGAACCTCAAACGCCAGACGGCAGTGCGCGACGGATTGGCACAAGACGGCGAGGCGGCCATAATGGGCCTCACCGGGTTGAGCGACCACCCGTTGTCCGACTTCTAATTGAAACATCAGAACCAGTTGTTCCCAAAAAATCGGGGAGGCTGTGACCCAATTAATCAGCATTTTAGTCCCGACATTATAGGGCAGATTAGCGACGATCTTAAGCGGGGCGGGGAGATTGGCCGCGATATCATATTTCAAGGCGTCGCCTTGCGCGATCTCCAACCGTCCGCTCGATCGATCTCCAATTTCGGCGAGCGCAGGGATAAAGCGCTCATCCATTTCAATGGCGACAAGTTTCTCCGCGCCGCGCAACAGCAGCGCACGGGTCAAACCGCCGGGACCGGGACCGATTTCGGCGACGCTATGCCCCGTCAAAGGAGCCGCCAAACGTGCAATTTTATCCGTCAAGTTCATATCCAAAAGGAAATGCTGGCCGAGCTTCTTATTCGCGCCCAGACCGTGGGTTTTCACGGTCTCAGCTAGGGAAGGGAGGTCCTCAATTGGCATAACGATTATTCGCGATGTCCCGGGCTGTCTTGATGGCGGCGATCAGGCTGTCGGCGCGCGCGATATCTTGCCCCGCAATGCCGAATGCAGTGCCATGATCTGGGCTGGTCCTAACAAAAGGCAGACCAAGGGTGATGTTGACCCCGCCGTGAAAGTCCAAAGTCTTGACCGGGATAAGGCCTTGGTCATGATACATGGCGAGCACAGCGTCATAGCCACGGCGCGCTTCAGCATGAAATAACGTGTCGGCAGATTGAGCATTTGTGACGTTATGACCCTCACCGCGAAGGATCTGCGCGGCGGGGTTTATGATGTCTATTTCTTCACGCCCCAGTGCCCCGTCTTCCCCTGCATGCGGGTTCAAACCCGTTAGCGCCAATCGGGGGTTTTGGACGCCAAAGTCCGTCTTTAAAGCGCCCAGCATAACGCGGGCCGTTCTCAAGATTATATCTGTGCTCAATTGCGCGGCCGCAGATTTTAGCGGCACATGCACGGTCGCGAGACCAACACGTAGGTCTTGCGCCGCCAGCATCATAACCGGACCGCGCACATAGGGCGCGTCTTGGTTTTGACCTAGATGACCCAGAAATTCGGTATGGCCGGGAAACCGAAACCCCGCCTCATAAAGCACATGTTTCGCAATTGGATTTGTCACAACCCCGTCAGCTTGTTCGGATAAGCAAAGCGCGACCGCCCGTTCTATACTGGCAATTACCGCTGGGGCGTTATCAGATGAAGGCTGTCCAGCGACGCCCACCGCTTCGTCTATCGCTAAGACAGGCAATGCATCGCTGAATACGTCATTGGCGTGGGCGAAATCTGTAATAACTTTATGCGGGACGTCTGTGAAAATCGCGGGGGGCGCGATTACGGCAAAGGCATGTTCGGGGGAGGCGCGTAGGGCCTCCCAAGCCTTTATCGTAATTTCCGGGCCGATGCCCGCCGGGTCGCCCATGCTGAGTGCGAATGGGCGCATGGGGTTTCGGCCCTAACGCACGACGAGTGTCGCTTGACGGCGCAGATCACGCAGCGCGCGCTTGGACGCCTGTCCGAGCTGTTGATCCATCAAACGATCTTCAATTTGGTCTCGGGTTGGAATATCCGATCCGGTGGTCTTGCGGCTACAGACCATAATGGACGTCGCCCCATCTGGACGATCAAAAGGATCAGACAGCCCGCCAACGTCAGTGCGCTCTAAAGCTGCAACAATGACATCAGTCAAGTCTGACGATTTCAATTCGCCCATATCGGCAGCGACAACACCTTCCATACCTTTGACATCATCCTCTAAACTGTCACAGCTTGAGAGGGTATCGCGAAGAGAAATTAGGCGGGCTTTCGCCGCTTCGGTCTCGGCTTCAACCGTCACTTGCTTGAGCTTATAAAGTGTGTCGGCTTCCGACACTTTCTTATCGACAAGGGCGACAACATAGACTCCGCCGGGGACTTGAATGGGCGTTGAGACACTGCCGGGGGACATTGCCTTAATGACCGTATCTATCTCCGGTCGCAATTCACCCTCGCGAACCCAGCCCACATCTCCGCCTTTTGCGGCAGAGGCTGCGGATGAGAATTGTTGCGCTAAGAGGGGGAAGGGCGCGCCGCTTTTGACTTGCGCGATCATGGCTCTCGCGCCTTCCATCGCGCCGTCTAGCCCGCCAATGTCAGGTGTGGCTTCGATATAGATCTCGGCGACATGATAATTTGGTTTGGACGCATTGGCCGTTATTTGGTTCAACGTTTCATCAATTTGCGCGTCCGAGATACGGATGCGCGACCCATAAAGACCATTGACGATACGCTGCCATGCGATTTCTGACCGGACTTGATCGCGCAGAGTTTCAATCGATACGCCGGCCGAGGCAAGATCGGAGACCAGCTTATTCGGGTCCGCACCATTGCGCGAGAGCAGCCGGCCAACAGACGCATTGACTTCTTCATCTGAAATCGAGACTTCATAGGTCCCAGCTTCCTGCATTTGCAAATGCTCATCAACCAGATTGCGCAAGGCTTGGCGTTGCAGGCGCTGAATGCTGGCTTCATCCGTTTCCGCGCCCGTTGTGGCCATCATGAACAGCACGCGTTGGCGCAAGTCGTGAATGGTCACGATATCGGAATTCACAACAGCGGCAATGCCGTGCGGCGCGGATTGCGCATAAACAGGCGCAGATGTTGTGAACAGGGCGGTCGCAATCGCAAGGGTCTTAAAAAGGCGCATAGGGGTCGTCTTCTGTTTAGTTCTGGGTCGTTATAGCCGAAGGATTCATTGCCGCAAGTTTAGGACGCTGTGACGGCTTTGAATATTAAACTACAGTCAGACTTCAGCCGTCCTCAATTCGGGCCAAATGGCTGATACTCAGCAAGAGAACAAGCACTGGCACGGTCCATGCGGCCAGAATGACGGGCAATATCGCGACTTCGCCAAACGCTGTGACAACGCTATCCGCGAAAAACACGCCAAATCCGAGAGCCGCGCCCATAATCAGAAGACGTAAAGTCCCGCCTCCGCGCACTAAGTGCATGGATACGCCCGCTGCGATGAAGGTCATCGCGACCAGCAAAAAAGGAAGCGCTAAAAGTTTGTGGAATTGAAGACGGAGTTTCCTGGCTGAAAATCCAGCCTCCTCATTGGCTTTGATTTCACCTTGAATGGCCCAAAATGGCGGATCAACTTGCTGTCCGGATTGCTCTCTGAGATCCTCAACCGTAATGCTGGTGGGTAAGGTGAGTGTATCGGTGCGGCGCGTTAGTTCCCCCGGGGCGTTCTCAATAACGCCGTTTAACGTCCAATAGCCCGGTGTGAGCAGCCGCGCTGTTTCAGCGTCAAACCTCCGCTCGAAAACCGTGGCTCCATCAGCGGCTATCCCCATTTCATAAAATATCGCCCCGTTTAATTGCTTTGTTGATAAATCTAAACTTGCGGCTTGGATGACACGTTGGGCTGTACTCGAGCCTTCGCGTAACCAGATTTCTTCGGTTTGAACGCTGCTGAGGACCGCGGCTGCACGGGCGTCATATTCCCCCATCATATGAGAGGAAAGCGGATTGACGACGGTTGACCAAACCACGCCAATGAGCGCCGTGACGACAAGTGCAGGGCGTAAGAACCGCCAAGCGGACAGCCCGGCGGCGCGCATCACGGTGAGTTCTGAGCGCTTATTCATGCCCGATAGAGCTCCCATCACGCCAAAAAGAATCACGAAAGGAATAGTTTGCTCAATCAGCTTCGGGATTTTTAAGCCCGTCAATATCAGGAGTTGAAGCGGCGAGAGGTCCGCGTCTGCCCCAATGTTGCGGGAGGCTTCGACGTAATCGACCAGCGCAATAATGGCTGTGACAATGAGAAACGCCAGCAGGATTCCGCGCAACGTCCGACCTGCGATATATCGCGATAGGGTGGCCCGGCCTATCATGTTGGCTCCAGAGCATCAGGCAAGACACTCGCGGCGTTATAGGATTTTAGTCTACGTTTCTTGCCAAATCTCACCCGTTTGCGCGACGCGATATAAGCTATACAAACCACGATAACCAATAGAGGAAGCGCATATTGAACGGGGTTTAGCGCGGGGTCACCTTCCGCAGATGACGCCACGGCAAAGCCCAGTAATCGCAGGACAAATCCTGTGAGAGCGCAAACCGCAATTTTCTTCGCATTTCCGAGTTTTGAATGCTGTCCGCGCAGCAGGAATGCGAGCGCAACCAAGATCAAGGCCATGTTCCAAAGCGGTGCAGCCAAGCGGGCGTGGCCTTCTGCGGCCATTTCACGGCGGGACTTTGGCGTAACATAATCTCGCGGGTCCGGACGAAGCAGCTCATGCAGGAACCTATCTGAAGATTTCAACCGCAACACATTATCCAAAGCCACGACATCAGACAGATCTAATTGATAGGTTTCGAAATCAATGACGTCCAAACCGCCATCCGCAAGTGGCGTCTGTACCGACCCGTCAAATAGAATGAGGGAGGTCGAGTTTTCAGATCTCTGCAGCCGCCCGGTCTTGGATGTGTGCGTGGATTTCGACTCAGCATCGCGGCCATCATGGATGAGGACATCCCGCAATTCTCCGTCTGGTAGAATTTCGCGAGCATAGACTGTCAGGTCGGGAGCAGGCGTAACAAAGCGCCCCGCCTGCACCATCTGGCTCGCAATGTCTGTTTTAACTGTGAGGATTTCTTTCCGCATTTCCCTAAAAGACAGCGGTTGGAGGACAAGATTGATAACAAGGTGCAATATGAGTGCATAGACACCGAGACGCAGGACGGGTGTTCCCATTGCCCAAGGGGACACCCCATTGGCTTTGGCGACAATCAGCTCCGAATCATTTGTCATGCGGTTCAGCGCATAAATTGCCGCCATGAAAACAGCGAGCGGCATGATAATGCCGACCAATTGAGGGAGCGCGAGAAATGTGATGTAGAAAAATGTCCCCGCGCTTTGTCGATTTTCAACGATTAAATCGAGTGTTTGTAGCGATTGAGTCAGTAAAGCGAGGAGAGCCAGGGCCGATAAAGACAGAACGGCAGGAAAAAATGCCTGCGAAAAGATATAGCGCTGGAGGAGTTTCATCTAAAAGTGCGCCAGTTTGTCCTCTTCGGCGCAAAATCGCGCCTAGTTTCGATTGCCCCCTTCTAATGGTGTGGCCCTTCCGTTACCAGTGTTTCGAACGAAGCTTGAGGCGATTTCATGAAAGTTACATTTTCTGCTCCCGGTGCTGCCAAAACAGGCGCAGCCCTTGTTATTTCTAACTCCGGGGAGGGGCACGCTTATGATAGCGGTGTGGTTAAGGCCGCGGCGAAAGCGGCCAAATTCCACGGCAAGGCTGGCGATGGGTTCAGCACCTATGTCGAATCGGGTGTTCGACTGTTTGTACGCGGCCGAGGTGAAGCGGATGTATTCGACTATGAAATGGCCGTAGCGAAAATCGCTAAGGCCTTACGCGGAAGCGGCACGACGCAGTTGACTGTTCATTTGGACGCAACGGATGCGACAGCAGATGATGCCGCCCGTGCGGCCTTGGGGGCGAGGCTGGCGTCCTATATCTGGGACAAACATAAGTCCAAAGCGACAAAGTCCAAGAAGGCCCCTTTATCTGCGATCACGATTGTCAGTGACGATCCGAAAGCGGCCAAAGCGGCCTATGACAATTATTATGGCCCAGAGGGTGACGGCGTTGTTCTTGCGCGTGACCTCGTCAATGCGCCGCCAAACGAGATTTTCCCCAAAGCCTATGCGGACCGCATTGAAGAGATGCGCGATTTGGGTCTCGAGGTTGAAGTTCTTGGAGAGAAAGCGCTGAGCGCCCTCGGCATGCACGCTTTATTGGGTGTCGGTTTGGGGTCAGAAAGAGAAAGCCAACTCGTCGTTATCCGTTGGAATGGCGGCAAAACCGGCGACGCGCCAGCCTGTCTTGTCGGGAAGGGCGTCACCTTTGATACGGGCGGTATCAGCCTCAAACCCGGCAATAATATGTGGGACATGAAGGGCGATATGGGCGGGTCTGCCGCAGTCGTCGGCACAATGTGCGCCGTGGCCAGCCGTAAAGCCAAGGCGAATGTGGTCGGGATTGTTGGCCTGGTAGAGAATATGCCAGACGGGAAAGCGCAATTGCCGGGCGATATTGTCGTGTCCATGTCAGGGCAAACGATTGAAGTTCAGAATACAGATGCGGAAGGCCGCTTGGTTCTGGCGGATGCGCTGCATTATGCCGTCACAAAATATAAGCCAGCGGCCATGATCGACCTCGCTACCTTGACCGGTGCGATTATTGTCGGGTTGGGGCATGAATATTGCGGGTTGTTCACGCCGGATGATGATCTTGCCAAGCAGATTGCAGATGCGGGCGAAACATCGACGGACAAAGCCTGGCGTCTGCCTCTCCATGAGAGCTATGATAAGCTGCTCAACTCTCCCAATGCCGATATGAAAAATATTGGCGGTCGGGCAGCCGGGTCCATCACAGCGGCGCAATTTCTGAAACGTTTTGTTGGTAAAAAGACGCCTTGGGCGCATTTGGACATTGCGGGAACAGGCATGATCAATGGGTCCAAAGATCCCCGTCAGCCGACATTCGGAACGGGCTTTGGTGTCCGTCTACTCAACCGCTGGATTGCCGATAACCACGAAGGCTAGCCGTGGAGGGTGCTCCGCCATATTGGTTCTACCATCTCGAGGCCTCGACGCTGGAAGGTGTCTTGCCGGGTTTGCTCGAAAAGACACTTGAGAAAGGCTGGCGGGCTTTGGTAAAATTGCCTGCTGAGAAACTGGCAGAGCTGGACAGCTTCTTATGGACCTTTCGGGATGACGCGTTTCTGCCCCACGGACGCGATGACGAACCGCAAGCGGAGTTGCAGCCCATACTGCTCAGTGCATCCACCGAGAGCGCCAAAGGCTTTGATGCGGTGTTCTTGCTCGACGGCGCGTCCATTGATGACATGGAAGGAGTTAGCCGGGCTATGGTCATGATCAACGGACGCAGCCAAACCGACATCACCCGCGAGCGAGCCCGGTGGAAAACCCTCAAAGATGCAGGCGCGGACCTGGCCTA
Organism: uncultured Algimonas sp.; assembly: GCA_964607395.1. Classification (GTDB taxonomy): domain Bacteria; phylum Pseudomonadota; class Alphaproteobacteria; order Caulobacterales; family Maricaulaceae; genus Litorimonas. Next base: position 2,089 of record CAZSKH010000033.1, on the reverse strand, counting down.
TTATCAGCAGGACGACCGTGGCCGCTGGGAGAAGAAAGCCTAACGTGTCGCTAAGCGCCAATTTTCCCGATAATTATGCGGATGACCCGACTGTCAGCCATATATTGGAGCAGCTGGAGTCTGAGGACCGTTCGCCCATCCTCGTCACCGGCGAGGCGGGAACTGGCAAGTCTACCCTAGTCAATTATATAAAACTGTCGGGTATTCCGAACACGGTCGTTCTTGCGCCCACGGGTGTGGCGGCGCTCAATGTTGGTGGGCAGACCATTCATTCCTTCTTTCGCTTCCCATTTAAGATCATAGACGAGGCCGCGCTGGTTGATCAAAAAACCAACCGCCTATGGAAGAAAGTCGACCTCGTTATTATTGATGAAGTGTCTATGCTCCGCGCGGATATTCTGGACGGCATCGATCTCGTTCTTCGGAAAGCCCAAGATAGCCGCGAGCCTTTTGGCGGCGTTCGGCTCTTATTGGTTGGAGATTTCTTCCAATTGCCTCCCGTTATCCCGCGGCATGAACATCAGATTCTCGCGCAGGCGGGATATTCGGGCCCCTTTGCCTATAATTCCAATGTGCTCGAAAGTTACCCGCCCGTGCATTTTGAACTGAACAAAGTCTATCGCCAGCGCGATGCGGATTTCGTCAATATACTCTCCGATTTACGGGTTGCGCGAAATGTGGATGCGGCTGTCATGGGGATTAACGAAGCTTGCGTTGGGCCGCACCGCGAAGGCCACACGCCGGTTCTGCTAACCTCCACCAATGCGATAGCCAATCGGTATAATGTGACGGGCCTAAACGATCTAACAAGCGTACCCATCGAATATGAATGCGTGACAAAGGGAAAATTCTCCGCCAGCCGTGCGCCTGCACCGGAGAAACTCACCCTGAAAAAAGGCGCGCGCGTCATGGCGGTCCGCAATGATCCGAAGAAACGTTGGGTCAATGGCTCGCTCGGCACCGTCGTCGATCTGTCCGCTGAAGAGGTTATGGTCCGCTTTGACAGCAGTCCGCAAGTTCGAAAGATCGAACCCGAAAAATGGGATATGATAAATTACAAATGGAACGAAGCCGAGTTGAAGATGGTCGAAACGACTACGGCTAGCTTCCAACAAATGCCGCTCATTCTCGCCTGGGCCGTCACTATCCATAAAGCCCAAGGCCTAACCCTCGATGATGTCCGCATTGATTTGGGCCGAGGCGCCTTCGCCATGGGTCAAGCCTATGTGGCGCTATCCCGGGCGCGAACGCTTGCGGGACTGTCGCTGACGGTGCCGCTGCGGGTTGAAGATGTAAATGTTGTGATGCGGGGGTGAGCGTTAGGTTTTTTGAGTCTATTAGCTATTAAGTTGCCGTTTTACTTCACAGCGAATAAAAACTGAATATGGAACATAATTGTATTGGATGTGGAGCCCCTTTTGGAGAAAGTGAGGGGGTTGTCCATGAGTATATGCTTTCCTCTGCTGCATGCTGGGAACATTATGGCATTGTGCTTGCCCGTGAATACCAAGATCAAAATCTTTTCGCGAATTCACATCGTTTAACGGTTGATGCTTATGCGCTTCAGCACCCCGGGCTGAAAAATGAACGTCGCGCTTATCAATCTGTTCGAATTCATTTCATTTCGCTACATCTAATTTTCGCTTATGGAAAAAGTCATTCAGAGGCGACGAGAGCTTTGAAAAACCTATCAAGTCAGCCATTTGACAAACTTCCTTTTCTGTCACCGAGCTTTGAGATTACCGTAAAAGATGTTTTGAAAACTGATATTGGAAGCCATGCGTCTATCGTAGAAGTTTGGGCAAGATGCGCTTACGAGAGTTGGGCTGTCTTAATACCCTACGCAGACCAGGTAATTAAGACGTCTAATCTTTAGTGTTGAGTTTCCTATGGGAATATTTTTCAAGACATTTCAAAAATTCGAAAATTTAAAATTATTTCCAAGGATTGCCGTTTGGGGTACGTCTTACCCTGTAGATGACTGAAAAAGTTGAGAGTGAAGAGCTGGCTTCGCGCGCGGCGAAAGGGGATGCTGAGGCGTTCCGGGCTTTGCTACGCCTGCATTATGACCGGGTATTCCGCGTGGTCT
>CAZSKH010000032.1:3745-13633 GCA_964607395.1 uncultured Algimonas sp. | reverse complement strand
TGAGAGACACGCAGACCTTGCGCCCGCCCGGTCTGCCGAGCTGAATCGAGCGTGGCGCCAAGCGCCGGTTTATCAGCATGCCCATCTGGTAAAAAATCTAAGAGAGCATTAGGGGGCTTGCCGGAGAACTGCAAAGCGCCTTGGGTGTTTGTGCCAACCAATCGGGCGTCGGCGTCATATTCAAATATGCCACCTTCGATACCGTCGCGCCAATAGGTTCTGTTGGGGCTTGGCGCCTGTCGGCGGCGGGTCGCCGCAGAAAAAAGCGTCGCGAGACTGAAAGCAAGCAAGGCTGACAAAGCTGAGAGCCTCGCCAAATTTTCGAGACTCCCGCCCCAAGATGGCGGCTCCGGCAAATAGCCCTGACGTCCGGCAAACCAAACCACGCCTGCGATCAGTGCGGCGATCAAAATCCCCTCCAGAACCTTCTCCCGCTCAAACAGGCATGCCAAGGCGGGGACAGCAATAAACAGAAGCGCCATGGGACGAAAACCCAGCGTCAAACAGGCGAGCAAGGCAAGGGCAGCCCAACTGAGCATGAGAACAATCTGCACCCATTCGCGGTTCGCAATACGCGCCAATAAAAGTCCTAAAATAGCCGGAACCGCGGCCACCGCGAACATCGGAATAAGCCCCACGACATCCACGCCCCGCAGCGCCAACGCACCCAAAGCAGCGGCCAAAGCAAATATCCAGACGAGGCTGGGCAGGAAAACGGGCATTCTGTCGATAAAGCTACCGCGGTCTGCATGATGGACTATTGCGGTCAAATCCAACTCCTTGGGTCAATGTCGCAGGGGCACATATACCGCGCGGACATGGTTAACATCGTGTTCCAAAGCAAATTGACAGGCCCATGGCTAACCTATTCGCGTCTGACGCCTGTTCTGACTGCCTTGCACACCCATTTGACGTGTTGAATCAACGGTCAGGACCTATCAATGTCCGAGTTTGTCCTTATATGCGGCGCATGGCTTTTCCGGCGAATATTCAGGATATGATAGACGACTTTGCCTTTCTTGATGATTGGGAAGACCGTTACATGCACGTTATTGACCTCGGCAAAGGACTTCCGCCTCTGCCCGCAGGCTCCCAAACAGATGCAAATAAGGTCAAAGGCTGCGCCAGTCAGGTGTGGTTGATTAGCGAGAATACAGGCGATATCTGGACCTTTTTCGGCGATAGCGATGCGCATATCGTCAAAGGTCTGGTAGCGATTGTTCTCGAGATTTTCTCAGGCCGCAGCGCAGCAGAAATCGCGGCGCTGGACGCGAATGAAATTTTGTCAAAACTCGGACTGGCAGAACATCTCTCTGCCCAGCGCTCGAACGGTTTGGCGGCTATGATTGGACGGATTAAAACCGAGGCGAAAGCCTAGGGTCAGGTCCTAGCTGAAGACCTCTCCGACCGTCGCCAAACCGCCTTTCACATGTTTTGTTTCAACATATGCCGCTGTCAGTCCTGACGCGAATAATGCATAAACGAAATATCCGGCTGCGCCGATAATAAAGTTGTAAACGGCTTGTTGGCCAAGGGACATGTTGAGCGTAGCCATCGGGTCACCGCCCAACAAATTAACACCAGTCGCAAAAACGCCCAATCCCAGCGCAATAGAATAAATGATCAAGCCAATAATACTTAGCAAAAAGAGTAAGAGGAAAATCCAACGTTTGCTGCCTTTTGACAGACTCCAAGCCTCTCCTATCGAACCAAAGACACCCTTATTCTCATGCACCAAAATGGGTCCGGCCAAAGCCCAGCCCGGCCAAGCGAACACAAAACCTATAAGGAATGCGTAAAACCCCAAGGTACAAACGATGAAATATATTATCGCGATACCGGCCATTGGGAGAAGATATCGAAATGAAACTTTCATCGCATCATTGGGCTGCGAGGATTGTGTAAACTCTGCATAGGCCGTTTGAACGACGATAAGCTGCACCCACAAAACAAAAAACAAACCCGGAATAGAAGACAGCATTGACCACCCCCAATAAGCCGGATTGAGGGAGGCCTCTTCAATCGTGCCGTCTCCAACAACTTCAACCAACCTGCCCGAAGAAAAAACGGAGATGATAAAGGTAAGGACCAATACAATTACCGTTGCAATCAGAAGGGGTTTAATATTTGCGAAGATACCTGAGAAAGACCGGCCCAACACACGCCCAAAGTCAAATGTATTTTTGTTCGGATTTTGCCAGTCAAACTCATAGTTTGGCGCGCCCGGATCAATATTAGTCATGTGAAACTCTCCCCTGTTTCAAAGGTGCTAGCGGATGGTAAACCCCTCGTCTAGGCTTTCAGTTCCACATCCCAATAGAGATAATCCAGCCAGCTTTCGTGCAAGTGATTGGGCGGAAAGCGCCGCCCCTGACTTTGCAATTGGTGCATGGACGGCTGCACCGGTTTCACCGCTGGGTGCATACGGGCCTCTTTTGGCAAACGTCCGCCTTTTTTGAGATTACAGCTCGAGCAGGCCGCAACAATATTCGTCCAACTCGTTTTTCCGCCCAAACGACGCGGCACGACATGGTCAAAGGTCAACTCATGCGGGGACCGGCAATAGGCGCATTCGAAACCATCACGCAAAAATAGATTAAACCGCGTGAAAGCAGGTGAGCGGTTCTGCGGGACATAGTCTTTTAAAGCGACAACGGAGGGCATTTGCATCTCAAATGACGGACTGCGCACACATTGCTCATAGTGGTCGATAACATTTACGCGGTCGAGGAAAACCGCTTTTACAGCATCTTGCCAAGACCAAAGCGATAATGGGAAATAAGACAGTGGTTGGTAATCCGCGTTCAAAATCAAGCAAGGATAATTTCCTTGGCTGACAGGTGCAGCCTTTTCTAAATCAATGATATGACGGGGCAGCGCACTCATGTTGAGTCCCTCCCAATTTGCATATGGCTCTTCGTAGGGCTGACACTAATTTTGAAAACGGTTCTCCGGTTTTGTCTGTCTTGATTCCCAGCCTACGCAGAAACTGCATCCTTTGACAAGCGTGTCTTGCCGTGCCTTGCGGTTAAGCCGCAGGCGTTACAGGTTTCAGGTCCAAGCGTTTTGCCAGTTTCGAAAGACGGTAATGGACTTGGTCCGTGATCATTGCATATCGGTCTGCTTGGCACGACAGATGTAATTGGGGGTCTTGAACGCATAATTCGAAATCGCTCAACAGGGACGGTGTTCGCCCCGTGACCACAATACCGAGCCTTATAGCGTCGCCAATACACACCGCAGTATGCTGCTGCGCCTCACTTAAAAGCTCATCAATTAAACTCGCTAAGGGAGGTTTACGTTTAGCCGTGTAAGTCCGGAAAAGCGCTAAGGACAGAAAGGCGCGTTGGGCATGTGTCAGCCCCGCAACCGGCGCATAGAGGACAGTTTCAAAAACGAGTTCAGCGCGGTGGTCGGGATGTAGGTTTTTACCTAAGCCCGCTAAATGACAAGCCGCCTGTAAGAGCCGCGCGTCTTCCTCTTCTCCAAAACCGCGCGGCAAACTCGCCAAAAGCGGCGATAAAAAGCGATAGAGCGGCGGCCCAAAATGTTCGGCCTGCACAAATCCGCGTGCAAAATCCCGGCAGCCATCGATCAAGGCGTCGCGGTTTTTAATCTTTTCGGGCAACGTATCCCAAACCAACCCTTCTCTGAGACCGACCATGGAAATGACCACTGACTTTGGCGAAAACCGCTCCAAAAGTCGTTCCAGCATCAACCCCGCATAGGGCAGCGTCTCGGCACGGGCTTTTCGCATCCCGGGCCATTTTAAGAGGTCTTCTACTCCCTCTGTCCAAGCCCAATGCGCCAAATCTTGCGCAGCCTTGGCAGATAAGCGGTACCCCTGAAGCGTATGCATGGGATATTCAATGCGTTGCTGATGAACCGATGCGAGCGCGCGCCATGCCCCTCCGACCAGGTATAGTATATCCTCGCCGTCTAAATAGCTTGGAGCCTTGGCAAGCGCCGTATCTATGTCTGAAATTCGGGCGGCGTAATCCTTGCTCTTTAGTTCAGACAAATTTCCGCCAATGGCATCGAACGGCCCGAGTGGAAGCGAAACACCTTGCACTTGCGCGCCGTCCATTTTCAGCGACGCATCAATTCGCATAAGCTCCAAACTCGCGCCGCCTAGATCTGCGCCAATACCCGAGCGTCTGTCATTGCTCGAGAGAAGGCCTAGCGCCGCCAGCCTCGCTTCTTCTTCGCCGGAAATCGGCGAAATATCCATACCTGTCTCAGCGAGAATAGACGCAACAAAATCGGGTGCATCCTCCGCAACGCGAAGCGCCGCGGTCGCCCCAACCAATGGCGGGGGCAAAGCGCGGGCCGCGATAATTTGGGAGAACCGAGCCAACGCCTCCCGGCATTTGCGTTTGCCACCCTCCGATAGACGTCCTGTCTTGCGCAAATCACGGCCCAGCCCCGCAAGAACTTTCTCGTTATATACAGGCGTAAAATGGGCGCCGAAAATATCGTAAATAACGAGCCGAACAGAATTAGACCCGATGTCAATCACCGCAATCTGTCGAAGCGTATTTTGCGGCAAGGTCTAACCCACCAATTTGGGATGGAAGATTTGCGTAGACGGCAGATCGGACTCTTCGAGATGTGCGGGTGCCGAGTCGGCAAGCGCCGCGCCGCGACCTGACAAAGATGGGTTTTCCATGAAATATTCATGGGCGGAAAAACGGGGTCGCCCATCCTCTGCTGTGACTCGAACATATCGCCCGGTGGATTGCAATTCCCAGCTATTTGTATTGTCGAGTAAATTCGCCATCATGATCTGATCCAGAACCTGATTATGAACGGCGGGGCTTTCAACCGGAATCAATGTCTCAATCCGCCGATTTAGGTTTCGCGGCATCCAATCTGCGGAACTGAAGAAAACCAAGGCTTGATCAGTTGGCAAAGGCGCGCCATTGCCAAAGCAGGCTATACGGGAATGTTCTAGAAATCTCCCGATAATTGATTTTACGCGAATATTCTCGCTCATGCCTTTGACTTTTGGACGCAAGCAACAAATGCCGCGAACTACCAGATCGATTTTCACCCCAGCGCCGGAAGCCTCGTAAAGTTTTTCAATCATAATCGGATCGACCAAGGCATTCATCTTCGCCCAAATTTGGGCTGGATGTCCAGCCTGTGCGTGCCGGATTTCTTGGTCAATGTAATCCAACATTGTCTCGCGCAGATTTAGAGGCGCAATGGAAATTTTCTGAAGACCTTTTGGCTCGCTATAGCTGGTGACGAAATTGAACATCTTCCCGACATCTTCGCCGATGACTTTATCGGCTGTAAACAAAGCGAGGTCCGTATATATTTTAGCATTTAGCGCGTGGTAATTGCCCGTTCCCAAATGAGTATAGGTCTGGAGCTCGCCCTGTTCTCTTCGAATGACCAGGCTGACTTTCGCATGGGTTTTATATCCCACAAAGCCATAGACAACCTGAACACCAGCGCGCTCTAAATCTCGCGCCCAACGCATGTTGGAGGCTTCATCAAATCGGGCTTTCAATTCGACCAAAGCCGTCACATTCTTGCCGGCGTCTGCCGCATCAATCAGCGCTTGGACAATCGGGCTGTCATCACTGGTTCGGTATAATGTTTGTTTTATCGCCACAACATCAGGGTCCTGCGCGGCCTGTTGCAGGAACTGAATCACGACTTCGAATTCTTCATAAGGATGATGAACCAGAATATCCTTCGCGGCGATTGCCGCCAGACAATTACCATCAAACTCTCGAATACGTTCAGGAAAACGCGCTTTGAACGGCGGGAAAAGCTGATCAGCGGTTCCAATTTTTACGAGTTGGGAGATATCGCGTAGGCCCAAAACATCAGCGGCTTCTTCAATCGTTTCCTCAACGCAATCAAAGCTATTGACCAAAAATTCCCGCAAGGCCGACTTCATTTTTTTATTGATCTCAAGGCGAATGACGCGTCCCCGGCGGCGCTTGCGCAAGAGGCTTTGGAAATGTTGAACCAAATCTTCGGCGCGTTCATCGACGGTCATACCGCTATCACGCGTAATTCGGAAAACACCTGAATCTGTCACATCGAAATCCGGATAAATATCCGGTGCAAAATTTCGTAAGACATCCTCAACCAAAACAAAGTTCCGGTCTTTCCCGCCGCGTTCAATCTCTATCACGCGCGGAACATTAATCGGCACCGTAATCAAACCAAAGAGAGGATCGCGGTCAGGTTTCTCTAAGCTCAGGGCAATCCCAAAACCGAGGTTAGGGATGAAGGGAAACGGATGGGCCGGATCAACGGCCAATGGCGTGAGTAAGGGTAAAATGGTCCTGTCAAAAGTCGCACGTAGATCGGAGGCTTGCGACTCTGACAAGGCTTTGACACGCAGAACATTTATCCTAGAGGCTGCCAAATCCTGCTGTAGTTTTCCCCAGCACCTATTCTGCCGCGCAACGATTTTTCCAGCACGCCTGTTAATTTTTTCGAGCTGTTGCGCCGGCGAAAGCAGAGATGGATCATCAGCCTGCACTCCTGCCCTGACTTGTTCGCGCAAACCTGCAACGCGGACCATGTAAAATTCATCTAAATTCGAAGCTGAAATAGATAGAAAGCGCACGCGTTCCAAAAGCGGAACATGAGGATTTTCTGCTTCTTCCAAAACCCGCGTATTGAAAAATAGCCAAGATAATTCTCGGTTAAACAGGCGAGATGGATTACTGGGCTTCACGCGTTTGGGTCTGCTATTCTAAGGACAAGGGACTATCCTATGACAGCGCTCATCGACCGTTTCAAGCTATGAAGGATTGGCTGTCAGGCTTAAGCGGCCCGTTGAACGGAGTCGTCAGACAAAATCGTGAAAACGCTGAGCGCATCTGGCGCAGCGCGCAACCGGGAGCGATTTTCCTCACGGCGGAGCTGACGGGATACGCGAGCCAATGCCCGCAAGTGAGCGCCCGCGGCATCAGCGGGCGCCAGTAAAAACGTCACAAGATCGACGGGGCGGTCATCCACGCTGTCGAATTCCATTGGATCTGATAATCGGGCGAAACCCGCAACAACGCGGTCTAGGCCTTCTATCCGAGCATGCGGCAGAGCTACACCATTTCCGACGCCGGTTGACCCCAAACGTTCGCGTTCCATGGCAGCGGCCACGATGTCGCGGCAAGGTATATCTAGTTTATGTGCCGCAATGAGACGTGTTGCCAAATCTTGAAATAGCTGCTTTTGGGAGCCGACATTCAGATCGACAACCACACTCTCTGCGGAAAACAAAACATCAGTCATGGATCGACCTCACATCTCCGAACGCTTTTTAGGCAATATAGCTAAACGATGATCGTCGCGCCCCGATCATACGTCCGTTTAAGTCGGCGGATTCTTATATATCGCGCCTCGGAACGTCAAATACTGGACTCAGCTCAGTTTTAGGTTCTGTTTACGCCCCAAATGGCAGAAGATTAGCCCGTTTTCGGGTCAATCCAGCCGATATTCCCATCGGCGCGTTTGAAGACGACATTGATGCCCCCATGCCGAACATTGTGAAAGACGACGACTCCCGAATCTGCCAAGCCAAGCTCCAGCGCGGCCATTCCGGGGGTCAAGGTTCGAATTTTATTCGTACTTTCCGCGATGACCAAAGGTTCTGCATGCTCATCACTTTGATGATCTTCAGCCTGTTCTTCTGTCACAGGGTTTTCGAGGACAAACATGGAAGCCTCTTTAGCTTTGGCCTGTTGACTGTGGTCTTTCAGGCGGCGTTTATAGCGGCGCAAACGCTTCTCTATATGTTCCAACGCCTCATCGGAGGCCGGATAAGCTTCATGCGCATCGCCTTGCCCCTCCATGGAGGCCCCAGAGGGTAAGTGGACCGAGCAGATCGTTCGGAAGCCCGAGCCCTCGCGGGAAATCGTAACTTGGGCCTCACCTTCCCGGTGGATATACTTATCCATCATCTCTTCCAATCGTATTGTAATCCGCTCTTCGAGCGCCTTTGAAACATCGATACCTTTGGAAGCGATTTGAATTAGCATGGGTGACCTTTCTGTTGTCATTTCGTCTGGCTCAGAGCCTCTTCCTACCATTAACAGAAAACGGGCGCACTATTATTCGCGACGTTTTTCACATTTGAAACGTAGTAAATTCATGACAAGTCAAACACCCTCACAAACTCCGCCTCTAAACACGTCCGAGGCGGGCGATATTTTTCGCCAATTCCTTGTTCTTTTGGCCACGCCTCTTATTTGGGTGTTTTCCTCCTTAGGCGTGTTTTTAGACAGCGCGCGGAGCCCCAGCGGATTCTCCGATATGACCGAAAACGTGCTTGTCCCTCAAACATTTGCGTTCTCTATCTGGTTTCCCATTTTCATCGGAATCATGGCATTCGGTATCATCCAAGCGCTTCCGTCAAATCGGACACGCGATGTCTACCGCCAAAGCGGTTGGTGGATTGCGGCGGGGTTATGGGGCGTCGCAATTTGGGGGTTGGTCACGGCCTTTGTGCCAGATGCTGCTGTCGAATTATTGGCGACGTTGGTCTTCATCCCGACAATGGTGTGTTTGGTGTTTGGTATGATTAAGCTTTGGCGTCGCCGCGATGAGTTGAGCGCCTTGGAGACATGGGGCGTGTTGGCACCGGTCAGTCTCATTGCGGGCTGGTGTTCCATCGCCGTTTTTGTGGGTCTGAACGGGCTGATCTGGAAGTTCGTGGAGCCGCTCGGTTGGAATATCACGGCCAGCGCGCTTTCCGTATTGGGGCTGGCCCTCTGGTGGGCCATCTATATTTTACGTCATGGCGCGATGAATAAAATCTACGCGTTTCCAATTGTTTGGGGCCTCGGGTTTTTGGCCCTTCGGCATCTTGGGGCAGGTGCTGAAACCTATATTGCCGCAGCGGCCATAATCGGAGTTCTGGCGGTTATTTTAGCCGCGACGGTGCGCGGGAAGACGTCACCGCGAATTTGGTAAGACACCTAATGGCGCATGTTTGAATTCGGACCCAGTGGATCAGGCCCATAAGTGTTGGGCCCCTGTGTCCCTTGGAGCATAAACCAGATGATATTCGCAAAGCTTGCCAGGATTGCCGTTGGGGGAAGATTGCTGGCAATAAAAAACGCGAGCACCCACCATCCTGACCGATCCAGATCATGAAACCGTCTTATGGAGAGCATGATACCCGGCAGAAAATTCACGAGACTAAACGCTAAAATACAATATCCGGCAACTTTACCGCTAAACCCGAGACTCCCCCATAGGACAGGGAATTCTTCGGGAGTCAGAAGTTTAGGCAGGTTTTCATAAAAACTGGGTCCACCTTCTGCCATAAAAATGACAATACCAAAAACAAGAAGCATGACGCTCTGATAGAATTGCACCCACCAAAAAGCCGAGCGTTGAGCGCGACCCTCCGGATTCGTATAATTCTTGTAAAACTGGCGAACCGCTTCTCCGAAATTTAACATCATCCAAATATATCCGCTTCAGACCCAGACGGGTCAGGCCCATATTGATTGGGGCCATCCGTCCCCGGCATAGCAAACCAGATCAGCTGCGCGAAAATAGATATGAAGATGAACGCATTGGCAATGACAAATACTAGCACCAGCCAAGCTGTCTGATCTAAGTCGTGAAATCTGCGCGCTGCGACGGCATAAGACGGGATAATATTCAAGAGGATGAAGAGTAACCCGGCCACAAGAAGTGTCGCGACTCCGCCGCCAATATTCTCGGAGACAGATTGCTCCCCTATTTCAACCATTACGAAGAAGACAATAATGAGGCCGATATAGACTATCGTCTGCATGAGAACTGGCCACCAATATTCGGCCCGGCTCGCGCGACCGGAAAAGTTGAAATAATTTCTATAAAACCGCGAAACCGCTTCACCAAAACCAATCATCGACAGCGGCCTTC
>CAZSKH010000032.1:0-3645 GCA_964607395.1 uncultured Algimonas sp. | reverse complement strand
TTTCTATAAAACCGCGAAACCGCTTCACCAAAACCAATCATCGACAGCGGCCTTCCTCATTCGCTTAAGCCTATTCAAAGACATCGTAATTGCCTTCATTCTTTGGATTTGGCCCATATTTATTCGGCCCAACCTGGCTATCGGTACATAGAAACACCAACAATGCGATCAAATAGATGATAGCCGCCAAACCAAAGATAATCGTGAGAACTCCCATGCTGGCCGCAAAACTAGTGACACCGCCTGCACTCAATGAGGCCCCAACTGAGGCTGCGAGAATAACGGCAAAAATTATGACTCCGATGTAAAATCCTCCAATCCACCACCCTGACCGTCCGGTATCATGAAGCCTGCGGAAAGCGACTGCCAAACCCGGTAGAAAAATTGCAAGGTTGAGAATTGACGAGAGCGGTCCCGACGTGTCACTGCCCATTCCCAAGAGGAGTTCAATAACACCAACGACGATACCGGCTAATATTGTTGCGAGCACCCAATACCAATATTCTGATCGCCTCGCGCGACCGCTAAATCCGACATATTGTGTAAGAACCGATTTTACGGCGTCGATCATATTCATGAATTTATACCTGCTTTATACCTTATCTATCTTGATCTGTCTTGCGCTGCCAAAAACCTCAACTGAAAACATCGACATTACCGAACCCTTTTGGGTTTGGCCCATACTTATTCGGTCCCACCTGACTGTCACGGGTTAGTAAAATGATCATCAAAACCATCAGCCCAAAGAAGATGACCCCAGTGACAATATTGTAAAGTAAATCATAACCGAGCAGATCCCAAAACCCCACATTTTCTCCGTCACCGATGTCATATTCATAGTTCGGCGCCGGGAGCAGTATCGACCCGTAGCTGACAAATATCCAAACAGCATAGAGCCATCCTTTTCGACCCGTGTCATGCAAACGGCGCATTCCCAAAGACATATCCGGTAAAACAACCACAGCGCAAAAGAGAAGAAAAAAAACAGACCCGTTTTCGAGTCCCAGAACGTTCACATATTCATCGACCATACCAGAGGCGACCCCGCCCAAGGACGTAAATAGGGCAAACCACCAATAGGCCGAACGGCGGGACCGTCCGCCGAAATCAAAGGCACGTTTAAACGCCTGCGAAAGAGCCTGCCCGGGACGAAGAATGGGGTCTACCCCGCACCGCCAAAGCGCTCGGTCCAGGCCTCAATGTCTTCCGCCTCAATCTTTGCGAATAAGACAGGCGGGGCCGACACAGCTAATCCAATCGGCAGCGCATTCATGAGCTTCTTTGCCGGATTTACATCCCCAAATTTCCAGGTGCGATTAACCTCTGGGATATTCATTGCATCCAGAATTTTCTTCGCGGCATCCGGGATAATGGGCTGCGCCAAGACCCCAAAAAACGCGACAAGGTTTAATCCAACCCGCACGCCCATCGCGGCTTGGTCGACATCGGTCTTGTAATGCGTCCACGGCGCGGCTTGCGTCAGATATTCATTCCCCGCTGCCCAGATCGCACGAGTCTCGGCCATGGCTTTGCGAAACTCGCGCGCTTCATAAAACGCAATTAAGCGCGGTAGACGTTCTGCCAGCTCAGCTTCAAGCCATCTTTCAGCTTCGGTCTCTTCGCCGCCCGCCGGAACAACGCCGTCAAATTTCTTAACGCAATAGCTCGTAATGCGGTTGACGAAATTCCCCAACACATTGGCGAGATCTGAATTTACATTCGCTTGGAAATCTTCCCAGGTGAACGCCGCGTCTGAGCTCTCCGGTGCGTTCGCCATCAAGTGCCAACGCCAATAATCGGACGGCGCGATCTCAATCGCTTGATCCATAAAGACGCCGCGTTTCTGGCTGGTCGAGAATTTCCCGCCATACCAAGTGACCCAATTAAAGGCTTTCAGCTCATCCACCAGTTTCCAAGGCTGTTGGCTCCCCATTATCGTTGTCGGGAAAGACAGTGTGTGAAAGGCGACATTGTCTTTGCCCATAAATTGGACATAGCGTGTTTCATTTGCGCCCTTATCCGTGCGCCAGAATTTCTCCCAATCGCCGCCTGTTTCGGCGGCCCAATCCTGCGTTGCACCGATGTAAGCGATAGGCGCATCAAACCAGACATAGAAGACTTTGCCTTCAAAGCCGTCGCGCGTTTTACCATCCGCATCCAGAACCGGAATGCCCCATTCCAGATCCCGCGTTATCGCCCGGTCGCGCAGGCCTTCATCGAGCCACTTCATAGCAATTGATGTCGTTAGTGCGGGCCAATCCGCGCGGTGGCTTTCCACCCACTCACGTAGGCGACCGCTCATGTCGGATTGTTTGAGATAAAGGTGGTTCGTGTCCCGAATTTCGACGTCATGGCTGCCCGACACGGCGCTGTAAGGATTGATAAGATCAATCGGGTCCAGTAATTTTCCGCAATTATCGCATTGGTCTCCGCGCGCAGCTTCAAACTCGCAATTCGGGCAAGTCCCCTCCACATAGCGATCCGGCAAATACCGCCCGTCAGCAACAGAATAGACCTGCTGTGATGTCCGTTCTTCAAGGAAGCCATTGGTCTCCAAAGCCAACGCAAATTCCTGCGTCAAACGATGGGTTGCCTCGGAACTTGAGCGGCCGAAATAATCGTAAGACAGTTTGAAATCCGCACCTGCGTTTTTCTGGGCGTCGTGCATCTGAACGCAATAATCCGAGACGGATAAGCCAGCTTTTGCCGCAGCCAATTCCGCTGGCGTGCCATGTTCATCCGTTGCGCAAATATACAAAACTTCGTGCCCCATCAGGCGCATGGCGCGACTATACACATCAGCGGGTAGCATCGACCCCGCCAAATTCCCCAAATGTTTGACCCCATTGATATAGGGCAGCGCGGAGGTAACGAGTATGCGGTCGGATTTCGTATTAGACATAACGCGCCTTCTACGCGCGTGACACCGTCATTCAAGGGGAATTGGCGAATCTAAGAACATCCAGTTTTATGAATTTCAAACCTGACCTCATCACGACTTGCCTGCGACAGGTTGACGAAAAGTCGTTCGGACGCGTAGGAGACACGCATTCAAATCGGGGAGCGGCACTATGCCCAAGATTTTCAATACGAGCTGGCTGGCCGTTTTACTCGCCACTTTTGCTTTCTACATGATTAGCTTTGTTTGGTACGATCTCCTATTTCAAGATATTTGGTTGGCGGCATCTGGTATGACGCTTGCCGAAACTGAGGCTATGGCTGAGGCTCAGGGGGTATGATGCTCGTCTGAGGCCTCATGATCACCCTCGCGCAAGCTCGAGGTTTGCTTTGGGTTATCAATTTGGCGGGGGCGAAGAGATGGCGGAAATGTTTGGAAATTGCTTTCTGGCTATCTCTTATGATTGCGGCCCCGCTTCTCACCTATGCCTGCCTCTATGATGGTTACAGCTTAACCGGAATTTTTGTTGATTTTGGGCACATCCTGCTTGGGTGGTTGGCCATGGCTATGATTTTCGCCATTTTTCGTGGGAAAGTCAAAATCGAAGCCTGAGCGGTAAAAAAGTGCAGGCGGCAACGATAAAGCCGCTTGCCAGCTGCCCCAACGGACGCTAAACGCCCGCCACACCAGACAGTGCCCCTATAGCTCAGCTGGTAGAGCACCTGATTTGTAATCAGGGGGTCCGC
>CAZSKH010000031.1:0-13850 GCA_964607395.1 uncultured Algimonas sp. | reverse complement strand
TTCGTGCGCCTGACGGGGTGGAACCTCCGCAATCCAGTAAGGCCGTTATGCGTAACGCACCGCCGCAGGGACCTAGCAATTGGCTTTTGCCAAATGCGGGGAACGGGTTAGGTTTGACAGCCGCGCCTGTTTGTCTCTTCGTAAAACACTAAACTCGTCTACCCCTTGGTCTTTCCATCGGGGAGACATCCCTGCGGGCCGTCCCTTTTATGCCGGCGCGCGTGTTAGTAAATTATTGTAGCGGCAGGCTCCCCTGAATTCAGGATGATGGTCTGCAAGAGCTTCCGCTTGTCTGCTAACCTTCCAATGCATCCGCGACGCCCGACAGGGCGGCGGCGAAGACGGGGGCGCTGAAATTCTCTAAATCATTGATGCCTTCGCCAATCCCCATATGATGGATGGGAATGCCGTATTTATCTGACAGCGCAACGAGCACCCCGCCTTTGGCTGTGCCGTCCAGCTTGGTCATAATCAGGCCAGTGATGTCCGCCGTGTCGCGAAAGGCTTCGGTCTGCATCAGCGCATTTTGACCCACCGTCGCATCCAGCACGAGGATGGAATGATGCGGCGCGGTGGCGTCTTGTTTGCGGATGACGCGAATGATCTTAGACAGCTCGTCCATCAGCTCTGTGCGGTTTTGCAACCGGCCCGCCGTGTCGATCATCAGGATATCGACGTCTTCCTCGCGCGCGCGTTTGATGGCGTCAAAGACGAGGCCAGCCGCATCTGCGTTATGAGAGGCGCTCATGACGGGCGCACCCGCTCGTTCGCCCCAAACGGTGAGTTGTTCAACGGCGGCGGCGCGGAATGTATCGCCCGCAGCGATGAGAACCTTTTTGCCTTGGTTTGTATATTTATTTGCGATTTTACCGAGTGTTGTGGTCTTGCCCGATCCGTTCACACCGACGAACAACATGATTTGCGGCTTGGCCATGCCAAAGACGATAGGCCGTTCCAGCGGCGTGAGAATGTCAGAAATCACATCGGCGAGGGCGATTTTAACTTCCAAATCTGTGACCTGTTTGTCGAATTTATCTTCGCGCAAGCGGTCTGTGACCTTGGACGCGACGCCGTAACCAAGGTCAGACATGACGAGGATATCTTCCAGCTCCTCAATCGCGCCTTCATCCAATTTGCGTTTCGTAAAGGCCGCGTCGACTTGGCCCGTCATGCGCGATGTGGATTTACGCAGTCCCGCAGAAATGCGGCTCATGAACCCGCCTTCGGCCAGCGGTTCGGGTTCTGCCGGAATTTCCGGCAAGCCAGCAGCCGCGCGGTCAGCGGCCCGTTTTTCGACTGCGGCGGCTTCGGCTTCGCGCTCCGCGATATCGCGAGAGGCTTTTTCTTCGGCGATGCGCGCGCGGCGCTCGGCCTCTTCAGCTTCACGTTTCAGGCGGTCAGCGTCGGCTTTTTCCTTCGCCAACTGTTCAGCTGCCAGACGTTCGGCTTCAAGCCTTTCACGCTCCAAGCGTTCCGCTTCAATCCGAGCGGCCTCATCGGCTTTGCGCTGGGTTTCTGCTGCGACGCGTTCGGCTTCGCGGGCTTCGGCCTCGGCCAGCTGTTTGGCTTTCAGGGCTTCGGCCTCTGCTTCTGATTTTGCCGTTGCAAGTGCGGCTTCTTCCTCGGCTTTGATACGAGCGGCTTCGGCGGCTTCAGCTTCAAGGCGGGCTGTCTCTTCAGCGGCGCGCCGCGCTTCGGCCTCGGCTGCGAGACGGTCTTCCTCGGCTTGTCTTGCAGCCTCTTCTTCGGCGCGCTTTGCCGCTTCGGCTTCAACCCTTGCGGCTTCCTCGGCAGCCTCTTGTTCTTTCCGGGCGCGTTCTTCGGCGAGCTGTTTTGCGCGGGCGACATCGCGGGCGGCTTGAATTTCAGCGAGGCGTTTTTCTTCAAGCTCGCGCGCGGCGGTTTCTTCGGCGCTGAGTCCTTGCGAGGCTTCATCTTGCTCCCGCGCAGAGGCGAGGGCCGCCGCGTTAATGGCGGCCATGCGCTCCGCCATTTTCTCATCGACGCGTTGTTGCGCGGCGGCCTTGGCTGCGGCTTCTTCGGCCAACTTATCCGCTTTGGATTTAAAGCCGAGCTTGCTCAGAAAGCCCTTTTTCTTTTTCTCAGCCAATGACCTGTCCTATCAAATAATCCGTGGTTGCATCCGTGATGCGAACTTTGGCTAAGCTACCTGCGGCAGCTGGATTGTCCACCTTCACCATGGAAAAATCGGGGAGGCGTCCCAACCCTGTTTCTTCGAATAGGGCTTCGTCTCCCTCGCCAATGCGGGTTTGCAAATGGGCGGCTTTTTCCGTTGCCCCCGCGTCCCGCAAAGCTTTGGCCCGGGCTTTCACGATTGTCCCGTTCACAGGCGCAATTTTTGCAGCGGGGGTGCCTTCGCGTGGAGAGAAGGGAAAAACATGCAGCCAAGGAATACCGACCTCCGACACAACACTCAGCGAATTTTCAAACATGGCGTCCGTTTCCGTCGGGAAACCCGCAATGATGTCAGCGCCAAATGTAAATTCCGGACGCGCGGCTTTCAGGCGGGCGCATAGATCAACCGCATCCGCGCGGCTATGGCGGCGCTTCATGCGCTTCAAAATCATATCATCACCGGATTGCAAAGACAGGTGCAAATAAGGACTCATGCGGGGCTCGGATACCAGCAGATTAAAGAGCACCTCATCCACTTCCGCCGGATCAATGGAAGATAAGCGGAGGCGCGGTAGCTCGGGCACGAGTTTTAAAATACGTCTCACCAAATCGCCAAGCGGCGGGGTGCCGGGCAGGTCACCGCCCCAGCTGGAGAGGTCCACACCCGTCAACACAACTTCATTATACCCTTGGCGGACCAGTGATTTTACGGACCCCACAATTTCGCCCGCAGGCACAGAGCGCGAATTTCCCCGGCCATAAGGAATAATACAAAATGTGCAGCGATGGTCGCATCCATTTTGCACTTGCAGAAAGGCGCGGCTGCGCGATTGCGATTTCATCTTTGGGGCGTTGTCGCTGCCCATAAATTGCGGAGCCGTCTCGCGGACGCTCATAATATCATTCACGCGAATACGTTCAGTCGGCGCATCTGGGCCAAAGCTCAGCGGGTTCATTTTCTCATGATTGCCGAGGACCTGATCGACCTCGGCCATATCGGCAAACATGGCGGGGTTAATTTGCGCCGCGCAGCCCGTCACGATGATACGCGCGTCCGGATTATCGCGCTTGGCCTTTCGAACTTGACGGCGGCTCTCCGCGACAGCGTCATTGGTCACCGCGCACGTATTAATAACAACGGCACCATGGTCCTCAGTGTCGCGCGCGTTTTGCGCAATGACGTCGGACTCATAAGCGTTTAATCGGCAGCCGAGTGTGATGACTTTCGTAGCCTGTCTGTCGGGTGTGTCCGCCATGGCTGCCATGTGGTGGAGATGGCGGGTTTGGTCAAGTCAGCGGGGCAGGCGGGTCTAAACCGACCCTTCGCTTTCCAGCTCAACGGGGCCCGTCATGATGACGTGATCATCGGACTCCCGCCAGTGGATGTGCAGGGTCCCGCCATCGACCTCGACCGTGACATCACGGCCCGTGCGTTTCTGGCGGTGAGCTGCAACCACGGCGGCACACGCGCCCGTCCCGCAGGCGAGAGTCATGCCGACACCGCGCTCCCAAACTTTCAGGCGGATGCGGTTGGCTGCTTCGACTTTGGCAAAGCCGACATTGGCTTGTTCAGGGAAGAGGGGATGAAACTCAATCATCGGGCCCGCGAGATGTGGTTTTACTTGCTCGAAATCCTCAACAAAGAACACGCAATGGGGATTGCCCATGCTAACTGCGCCGGGGTTGGAGAGGATGGGATTATCAATCGGGCCGAGTTTGACATCAATATGATGAGTATGCATCGGCTCTTCTAACGGGATTTGAGACCAGTCCAGTTTTGGTGGTCCCATGTCTACCGCAATTTCAAACTCTCCTGCACGTGTGCAATAAAGCAAACCATCATTCGTCTCGACAACGCATCTATCAGTCTCCGTATCGCGCATGTGAAGCCATGCCGTTGTCCGCGTCGCATTTCCGCAAGCGTCAACTTCGAAGCCTTTCTGGTTGCGGATTTCCATGAAGATATCGGCGTCAGGAGATTTTGGTGCGCGCAGTATAACGATCTGATCTGCACCTTTGTCGCCCATGACTTTACCGCCGGGTTTCGCGATCTCAATCGTCTGTGCATCGGACAGGGCAAAGCTGGGCGCATTGCGCGCATCGAAAACCCCAAAGCGGTTTCCCGCGCCGTTCATAATCAAAAACTTCATCGCCCTGCTCATATATGCGCGCAGCGCGTCGGTGCAAGCGCGTCGAACAAGGCTGATGGGGTTTAAGCAGGCTAGGGTCAGGACCTATTAATCTCATGGATCTAGATTGTCTCAGGCGTGTTTTGGACAAGAAGGTGTTTTGTAAACATGTCTGGACACGTCAAGAAACGCCGACGCAGCTCCAAGGCGCGCCTGAAACAACCGCTCGCGGCAGCTTTGACGCGCCTTGTGGACGTCGTTGCGTCGTTTGGCGATGCGGACGCATCACCTTCACTCCGCGTCTAGCCACAAAAACACATCAAAGCTGTCTAAACCGTGATATTAATAGGTCCTGACCCTAGAACTTGGCGTCTGGCAAACATGTTCCTATCTCCATGTTGGCTTGCCCCGATGGGCAAATTCCGCTTTATCTATCGCCAAAGACACTCAGGGAGATATTCAGATGACATATAGCCATTTTTCGAGAACCGCACTTTTATTGGGAGCGTCAGCCATTTTGATGGCCTGTTCCAATGGGAGTGAAGATCAAACCATCGCGGATGTCGTAAACACAACAGAGATTCGAAAGATTGAACAAAAAATTGACCAAAAAGCTGAAAAGAAACCTTATAAGATGATTTCCTATGAAACCGCCGGTCAAACCGATGCTGACCATATCTATCTCGAAGAGGTTTTGGGCGAGAAAGCCTTGGGCGAGGTCAAGGCTTGGAACAAGACCACGCTTGATGAATTAAAGGCGGACCCGCGCTATCAGACGTTTTATCAGGACGCTTTGTCTATTCTCCAATCCAAAGATAAAATTCCTTACGTCTCTTACCGCAATGATGAGGTTCATAACTTCTGGCAAGATGAAACCCATGTACGGGGCATTTGGCGCAAATCGACGTTGGACTCCTATTTGTCCGATGACACGACATGGGAGACCGTTCTAGATTTTGACAAGCTGGCCAAGGATGAAGGTAAGAACTGGGTCTATAAAGGCAATAGCTGCCTAGGCCCGACATATGAGCATTGTATCATAAACCTGTCGGATGGCGGCAAAGACGCTGTGGTCCGCCGTGAGTTCAACACGCGGACTAAATCATTTGTGGACGGCGGCTTTGTCACCCCAGAGTCCAAAGGCACGATGAGCTGGGTCGATGAAGACACAGTCGTTATTGGAGTTGATTTCGGTGACGGCACAATGACCGATTCCGGATATCCAAGCCAAGCGCGTCTGTGGAAACGCGGCCAGGACCTCAGCGATGCTGTCTTGTTGGGCGAGGGCGAAAAAACAGATGTCGGTTATTGGGCCGGCACGTTCGAGCTGTCGGATGGTCGCCGCGAGATCGTGGCGTCGCGCTCTGTCGATTTCTACAATTCCGAGATTTTCCATTTTCCGCGTAATGAAGATGGGACCATGGGAGACAAGCGCAAATTCCCAATCCCAATGAAATCAAATCTAGGATCAGATTTTAAGGGCCAAGTCTTGCTCTCTTTGAATGAAGATTGGCGGGGATTTAAATCTGGAGATTTGGTCAGCTTCGCCTTTGATGATTTCAATGATGACGGCGAGATCAAGGATATCCATCTGGTCTACAGCCCGGACGAGAAATCGTCTATGAATGGCTATGGCGTCACAAAATCCAAAGTCCTGCTCTCAATTTCCCGTGACGTGAAAAGCGCGGCTCATGCGTTTGATTGGGACGGCAAAACATGGACGTCAGAGAAATTAGACTTCCCAGCCAACGGCACAGTGTCGATAGGGGCAACCAATGACAAAGAAGATATCGCCTTTGTCAGCACAGAGTCGTTTCTGACGCCGGATACGCTTTGGACTTATAATTCTGAGACCGGAGAAAAGGCTAAAGCTAAATCTTTGCCGGATTGGTTTGATGCGTCCGACATGGTCAGCGAGCAGTTCTTCTCGACCTCAACAGACGGCACAAAGATCCCCTATTTCGTTGTCCGCGCGAAGAATACGAAAATGGACGGCACAAACCCGACCCTTCTTTATGGCTATGGTGGTTTTGAGATTTCTCTGAACCCGTCTTATTCCGCGACGCGCGGCAAGCTCTGGCTGGAAAATGGCGGCGTTTATGTGCTCGCGAATATTCGCGGAGGTGGGGAATATGGCCCGAATTGGCATCAGGCGGGTTTGAAGACAGATCGTCAGCGGATCTATGATGATTTTATTTCGGTGGCCGAAGACCTAATCGCGAAGAAGATCACCTCACCGGCGCATCTTGGCGTTGAGGGTGGATCGAATGGCGGATTGCTTACAGGCGTGATGACAACCCAGCGTCCTGACTTGTTCAATGCTGCCATTATCGCCGTTCCATTGCTCGATATGCAGCGCTTCCATAAGCTCCTCGCAGGCGCATCTTGGATGGGCGAATATGGCGACCCTGATGATGCCGTCGAGGGCAAGTTCTTGCGCTCCATCTCGCCTTATCACAATCTGGACCCGCAAGGGGATTATCCGGAAGTCTTCCTGATTACGTCAACCAAAGATGACCGCGTGCATCCCGGTCATGCGCGTAAATTTGCAAAACGGATGGAAGACCAGGGCCATGATTTTTTCTATTATGAGAATATCGACGGCGGTCACTCTGCGGCGGCCAACTTGAAAGAGACAGCGAACCGGCTGGCGCTCCAACATGTGTATTTGATGAAGAAACTCAAAGACGGCGAATAAGCCAAGCCGAATTGATTGTCTCTGAGCCGCCAAAGCTAAACTCTGGCGGCTTTTTGCTGCGCTCAATGCGCAGTTTGCCCCTCGCCCTGCTTTACTTTTTGCGAGCTATGTCGTTCAACACACACATGTGCATCCCCCGAAATATCACGACTAGCCTCTTGGCATTCTTCATTGGCTTTTCTTTTCTTTTATTTGGCGCGGGGTCATTGAGCGCGCAAGACATTCCTGCCGCAGCCGAACCCACATTTACGGCGCAAACGCTTGAAGCGCGGATTGAGTCTTTAGGGGCTAATACAACTCTCTCGGATGAACAAAAGGCGCAGATTCGAGGGGCCTTACGCTCAGCTGCGGATCGACTAACAGAAGCGACTCGGCAATCTGAACGCCGCGCCCAATATATCGCAGCCGTAGAAAATGCTGAGGCCTTACAAGCCGAACTCGATGGTGAACTGAAATCTGCGCAAGAGGCCTTGAGCGGAGATTTGGTGCCTATGGCCGAAATGATCGGTGATAGCGCTTTATTTGAGCTTGAGCAGGAATTGCGGGTCAAAGAGTCCGATCTGGCCGAGATCGAAACACGGTTGCAAGGCCTTCAAGACACGTTGAACACATTGGGCGCCCGTCAAGAATCCGCCCCGCAGGAGCTATCCGAAGCCCGCGCCGCTTTAAGCGATTTGCAGATCCGGCTGAACGCCCTTGGGGACGGCGAGTTAGAGGTTATTTCAGAAGCCCGCCGGACAGAGACGCAGGCACGAATTTGGTATAGGCGCAATCAAATACGCGCGCTGGAGCAGGAGATCGCGACCTTGCCAAGCCGTCAAGACTTGGTGACTAGACGCCGCGCTGTGGCGGATGTTCAGGCCCAAATTTTGAGACGTGATGTCGCGCGTATCAGTACCCGCACAGGCCAGAAGCGAGTGATTGAAGCCCGAGATTTGAAGAACAGCATTGCGGCCCTCGTTGAACGCTCTGATACCAGCCATCCAGTGGTGGATAAATATGCGAGAGCCAATTTGAATCTCGCGGATCAAATTGCTGAAATTGCCGCAGGCGGCCCAATTGTCTCTCAAGCCACCGCATCGGCACGAGGCCGATTCGTCGACGTAGAAAATGACCTCAGTGCCGCGATGAAATTGGTGGAGCAGGGACGCCTGGATCGTGAGGCCGGTGAGACCTTGCGCCGACTTGGCAATCAACTGCAAACGCCAGACTCCATTCGCGCGGATATGCGGGAAACACAGGACCGCCTGTCTAAGGCCTATCGACAGCGCATCATCGCCCAAGAGGATATACGGGATTTGCCATTAGGTATTTACGATTTGGATGCGTTTCTAAAGTCAGCTAGAACTGAAATGCCACAATTCCCCGATCTGTCCGAAGTCGATAAAGCCACGCTTTCAACTGTGATAGATACGCGCCGCGATCTTTTGCGGCAAATATCTACGTCTTCGAATACCCGTATCGCCGCTGTATTGGAATTACGAGCGGCCCAAACCTCTCTTTTGGAGCGCACTGAGAGTCTAAAAACGCTGCTTGACGAGAATTTACTATGGGTTCGGTCAGTTCCGGAAATTGATTTTTCTTTCCCGAAGAAAGTTGGCTTAGGTGCATTAGAGCTTTTCTCACCAAAGAATTTTTCTCTAGCTGTTTCAGAATTACTGAAAATGGTGCGGGCTTACATTTTAATCGTCATCGCGTTCTTGGCCGCAACGGGATTAATCTTACGCTTGCGTCCTAATGTTCGGGCGGATGTGGACCGCCGGTCAAAACTCGTGGGACGGGTGAAACAAGATAGTGCCTGGCATACGCCTGCTGTGATCGCCGCAGGCATTTTTAATTCCCTTCCGTTGTCTATTGTCTTTTTTCTAATCGCCTTTTTATACTCACTGTCAGAAGCGCCGGATCGATTGATTGATGGCCTTGCGAATGGGTTTAGATATCTGGGTGTTTTTGCCTTATTATTTGGGTCCTGGATTCGGTGGGACCGAGAGAAAGGTCTGTTTGACGCGCATTTTGATTTATCAGATGGTCTTCGCCGTGCCATTGGCAAAAACCTACGCTGGTTTGTTCCCGTTGTGGGCACGCTCTCATTCTTTCTTGGTATCACGAACGACATGGCTGATACCAATGTGACCGAAGGGCTTTCGGTATTTATTTTCATTCTGACGGCTCTATCCATGATGGTATTTGCAGCGCGTATCCTTTGGGGAAAACGCGATGAAATATTGAGCTTAGTGGATAAGAATTCCGCACTCTCCCGATTTAGAGGTCCGATTGCGTTGATCATTATTGGTTTGCCGCTCGTGACAATAGGGTTCGCGGCAGCGGGCTATTATGAGAGTGCCAATCAGATTTTGACTCGTCTGTTTCTGACGGGAATTTTAGTTCTGCTCACCTATGTTATTTATGGGTCGATCCGCCGAGCGATCGTTGTCGCACAGCGTCAACTGAAATACCGCCAAGCTCTAGAAAAGCGCGAGACTGAACTGAAAGCACGCCGCGATAAACAAGCCGCTGAAGCACGCGGCGAGGATATGCCGCCACCGCCTCCAATTAATACTGAGGACATAGATGTGTCGACCATGACGCGTCAAACCTCAAAGCTCTTGCAAACAGTAATGTTACTCGGGTTTGCAGGTTTGCTTTGGATTATTTGGGGGTCGCTTGTGCCGGCTCTATCTATATTTGATGGGTTTACGGTTGGTACAATTGAGGGGGGCGATAGGGATGCTGACGGTAACCCGATCGACCGTATTATCTCGCTTTGGGATGTTTTCCAATCGCTCGTTGTCTTGGCTTTGACATTTATTGCGGCGCGAAACTTACCGGGCTTTTTGGAGATTTTTGTTTTGAACCGGATGGGGATGGAGGCGGGTTCACGCTATGCTGTCACGACGGTGCTTGGCTATATCATTATTGCTGTCGGCATTGTCATCGGGTTCAATCAGCTTGGCCTACAGTGGTCGCAACTCAAATGGGTCGTCACCGGCCTTTCGGTTGGTATCGGCCTAGGTCTTCAGAAGATTATCGCGAACTTTGTCTCTGGCTTGATTATCCTATTTGAGCGTCCTATCCGGATTGGTGATTATGTCACGATTGGAGATCAGTCCGGCACGGTTAGCCGTATCAAAATCCGCGCGACGACGCTCAATGATCTCGATAATTTGGAAATCCTTATTCCGAATGAAGCCGTTATTTCCGAACGCGTCACCAATTGGACGTTGTCAAATTCCATCACGCGTTTGATTGTGCGTGTCGGGATTGCCTATGGCTCTGATACCGAACGGGCGCGTGATTTGATAATGGAAACGGTCAAGGCACAGTCAAAAGTTCTAGATAGTCCAGCGCCGCAAGTTTTGTTTATGGGCTTTGGGGACTCCTCGCTTGATTTTGAAATCCGCGTTTTCTTGCGCAGCTTCGAAGACCGGATGCCCATGCGTCACCTTCTTCATACCGAAATTAATAAGACGCTTGAGGCTGCGGGGATCGCGATTCCGTTCCCGCAGCGGGATCTGAATATTGTAAGTCAAAATGTTCCGATTGAAGTGCTCTCCAAAAACTCAAAGCGAAAGCCGAAGGGCACATAGGTCCAATATGAAACGTCTCCTTTGGGCGGGTGCCATATCTATGTTTTGGACGGCCCCAGCCTTTGCTCAGGTCAATTGTACCGGATATATCAGTGCTCTGAATGAGGACGGGTCCGGCGCCGTTTTGAGCTGTGAGGATGATATAATTACAATCACCGACCAGCAGCGCCGGATTGGGTCCGGCGCTGAGAGCGTTGAAATAATATCGGACGAGGAGACCCGTTTAATTGTTCATCCCGCCGAGGCGATTAACCGGTCAGCAGGAGTGAATATCCACCGGGGTTCGGGTCAAGAGCACTTAACGGCTATCCGGTCTCCGGTCCTGACGGGCGGGGCAGGCGCGGGGTCTTTTCTATATCTTGAAAACGGAATTTCAACGCGGGCGGCAGGATTTGCAAATGTTAACGGCCTTTTCGAGAGCGCGACCGAATTTGCCGATCAGGTGGAGATTTTCAAAGGCCCGGGTCCTGCTGAATATGGATCAAACGCTGTGCATGGTCTCCTCAATGTCGTCACCCACGCGCCCGGATCGGGCACGGAGGTTACGATTATCGGCAGCAGCCGAGGGTATGGACGCGTGACCGCCCATGCGGACATCGGCGATAACGTTCACGCTGCCCTTAGTCTCGCCCATGATGATGGATTTAGGGACGAGAGCGGCTTTGATCAACAGAAAGCGCAGCTCAGATGGGTCGGAGATATTGGCATGTGGGATGCGGATTGGTCTGGAACGCTCATCAATCTCAATCAGGAGACGGCCGGGTTTTTGCAAGGCGATGAGGCTTATCTTGATCGGGACTTCATCGAAACCAATGCCTTTCCAGAAGCCTTCCGTGATGGCCGAAATTATCGAACCCAGCTGAAATTGACGCGAAACATAATTGACGGTCCTGATCTTGTTATTCAGCCCTATGCTCGCCGCGCAGAGCTTCGGTTTTTACGGCATTTCGTTCCAGGACAGGCGCTGGAGAAAAACGCACATACGAGCGTCGGTCTGCAAACGAAGCTCATTGAAAGCGGCGGTCAGAATATCACCCCCTGGTCGATTGGCGCGGACATCGAATATACGCGGGGCTCGCTGTATGAATTTCAATCGAACGCCTCCCGCTTCTCTTTCGTGCAAGGGCTGCATTTTGACTATGAGGTCGAGTCGTTGGTGGGCGCGGCCTATGCGCAAACAGATTGGTCGCCATCGGACAAGCTAACTCTCCATGCCGGTTTGCGGGGGGAATATACGCATTATGATTATGACACGCGGGCAGAGCCGGGAAGGTCGGGCCGATTTGTGCGGGCGCCTGACCGTGTTGATGATTTTTTCACGCTGACGCCAAAGCTGGGCGTGACATATTTGCCTTCCCCAAATGTCGTTTTATTCGCCCGCGCGGCTCGGGGCTCTCGCGCGCCGCAAACCACGGACCTCTATGCCGTGGTGCAAAACCAAGAGCCCGGCGTCGCGAAAGTAGAGACCTTGGATAGTCTTGAGGGCGGCGTTCGTTTCTGGGGGGCTCTGGAAGTCACTGCCTATACGATGTGGAAAGATAATTTCTTCTTTCGCAATGCGGCGGGTTTCAATGTTGTGGACGGCAAGACTCGCCATACCGGTTTTGAGCTCTCTTATGATGTGCCTCTGACGGACTGGTTGACCACATCGGGAGAGTGGTCTGTCTCGTCTCAGCTCTATGATTTTAACGACCCGTCTAGTGGTATTCGCAAGGGCTTGGATATTGATACGGCGCCCAATACGCTCGGCACCTTTCGGGTCGAGGCAAATTTGGACGCATTTGATACGGCGCTGGAGTGGCGACATGTCGGGCGGTATTTTACGGACCCGTCCAACTCCCAGACCTATCCCGGTCACGATATATTTGTGTTGCGGGCAGGCACCGACATTACACCAAGTTTGCGGCTGTTTGGCCGGATCGATAACCTCTTAGATACGCGCTATGCGGATCGCGCCGATTTTGCTTTTGGCAATGAGCGGT
Source organism: uncultured Algimonas sp. (assembly GCA_964607395.1). Lineage (GTDB taxonomy): Bacteria > Pseudomonadota > Alphaproteobacteria > Caulobacterales > Maricaulaceae > Litorimonas. Next base: position 1,318 of record CAZSKH010000031.1, on the reverse strand, counting down.
ATTTCCCCGGACGCCCGCGCACGCTGTTTGCGGGTTTGACCCTTTCGTTAGACTGACATAAGCCGCGCTCATGCATATCCCTGACAGTAAACTCTCCCAAGTCGTTGACCGTTTCGACCAAATTACCGCTCGCATGAGCGCAACCAGCGATACGGATGAAATTGTCCAGCTTGGCAAGGACTATGCCGAGCTCCGCCCTGTCGCGGAAGGCGTGAAAAAGCTGATGGATGTGCGGTCGGAAATGGCCGACCTCGAAGCCATGCTGGATGATCCCGAAATGGGTCCAATGGCGAAGGAAGAAATTCAAGCCCTGAAAGATACGCTGCCCGCGCTCGAAAAAGAAGTCTCGCTCCTTCTGCTGCCCAAGGACAAAGATGATAACGCCTCTATCGTGCTCGAGATACGTGCGGGAACCGGCGGCGATGAAGCTGCGATTTTCGCGGGAGATCTATTTTCCATGTATTCCCGCTACGCCTCCTTGCAAGGGTGGAAAGTCGAAATCGAAAATGATTCCGAAGCCGACATGGGCGGCTATAAAGAAATCGTGGCCTCGATTTCCGGAGCGGGCGCTTACGGCATGATGAAATTTGAAAGCGGCGTGCACCGCGTGCAGCGCGTCCCCGTGACCGAGACCCAAGGTCGCATCCACACCTCCGCCGCGACCGTCGCAGTCCTGCCTGAACCGGAAGATATCGATATCGGATTTTCCATGGGTGATGTCCGCGTGGACACAATGCGCGCGTCGGGCGCGGGCGGGCAGCATGTTAACAAGACCGACTCCGCTGTGCGCATGACCCATGTTCCGACAGGCGTCGTTGTTGTCTGCGATGCCAAATCTCAGCATATGAACCGCGCCAATGCAGAGCGCCTGCTTAAGATGAAGCTTTACGATATGGAAAAGCAACGCGTCGATGCGGAGCGCGCAGATGAACGCGCCGGACAAATCGGTAGCGGCGACCGTAGCGAACGCATCCGAACCTATAATTATCCGCAAGGCCGGGTGACGGATCACCGTATTAATTTGACCCTTTATAATCTTGATAAAATCGTGGCGGGTGATGCGCTGTCCGATGTTATCAATGCCTTGATTTCGGAAGATCAAGCCTCACGTCTCGCGCAAATGGAAGCGGGCTAAGCCGCGTTATGAGCCGCGACCGCAAACAAAAATATCTCCTTTACTTGGTTTTGATGATCGTCCTGATTGCGGGGGCATCGTTCCAACATTTCGTATCTAATGCTAAAGTCGATAAGTGCCTTGATGCCGGATATGAATATGATTTCGAAGCCCAGCGGTGTTTGAATTAAATGTATTGCGTCT
>CAZSKH010000030.1:10818-13883 GCA_964607395.1 uncultured Algimonas sp. | reverse complement strand
GATGCCAACATATCGTGCGGACATAAATCCAGTGGAGGTGGCGAATAGCCAACGAAAGCGGAAGCGCCGTATGATTGCGCTCTTTGTCCTGGCGGTGCTGTCGGCTTTGGTGGCCCTCGCCTATTTCCAGACGCGGCATTACCTGCTGAAGGACCTGCCCTCCCTGCCCGATAAGCGGACCATGTGGGAACTCAACCTTCAGCCCAATATCACTTTGCTCGATAAAGACGGGAATGAAATTGGCCATCGCGGCCCCTATATCGGCAAGCCCATGAAGATTGGGCAAATGCCGAGCTATGTCGGGGATGCCTTTTTGGCGATTGAAGATGAGCGGTTCTATGAACATGCGGGCATCGACAATAAAGCGATTTTACGCGCCCTGTTTGAGAACACCCGCGCCGGCGAGAAAACGCAAGGCGGCTCGACCCTCACGCAGCAGCTGGTTAAAAATATCGTGCTTTCGCCTGAGAAATCCTACCGCCGGAAATTCCAAGAAGCGGTCCTCGCTCGCGATATGGAAGCCGTGTTGTCCAAGCCGGAAATCTTGGAGCTTTACATCAACCGCATCCCAATGGGTCCGCGCGTTTTTGGCGTTGAAGCCGCCGCCCAGAAATATTTCGGAAAATCCGCCAAGGACATTAATCTTGCAGAAGCCGCCATGCTGGCAGGCCTCCCACAAGCGCCGTCTCGCTATAATCCGTCGGAGCATTATGACCGCGCATTGAAACGCTCCAATCTCGTGCTCAGCCGCATGTTCGCCAATGACATGATCACAACGGCGCAAATCGATGAGGCGATGGCCAACCCGCCCCCGCTCGCTGAAGACGCAGAACCACTCATCAGCGAAGATGTTATCGGCTATGTCTTTGACATGGTCGCAGCGCAAGCGCCTGGGCTTCTAAGCGGGGGGCAGAAAGATCTGATTATCACGACGACGATTGATACGGATAAACAGATATTAGCGCAGAAGACACTCACAGCGATTTTGGAGAAATCCGGCAAAAGTAAAAAAGTGGGCGACGGCGCCATCGTCTCGCTCGATAATCGCAACGGGGCTATTCTCGCTCTCGTGGGCGGACGCGACTACGGCACCTCAAAGTTCAATCGCGCCGAACAAGCCAAGCGCCAGCCCGGCTCCAGTTTCAAAACTTTCGTATATGCAGCCGCTTTGGAAAATGGGTTCACACCCGGCACGGTGCGGATTGACCAACCGACGGAAATTGGAAATTGGGCCCCAGAGAATTACACGCGCCGCTACCGCGGCCCCATGACTTTGCGCGAAGCGCTCAAGCTCTCGATTAATACCATCGCCGCGCAAGTCGGAGCAGAAGTTGGCCCAACCCAAGTGGCGGCGCTGGCCAATCGCGTCGGTATCAAAAGCGAGTTGCGCCCGGAATATTCTCTCGCGCTGGGCTCCTCCGAAGTGACCCTGTTGGACATGACTGACGCTTATTCTGTCTTCGCGAATGAGGGCCTGCTGCGCCCTACCCATTTAATTACGGAAATCCGAAACACATCCGACGCACCGCTTTACACCCGCCGCACCGTTGCGGGCCGCCGTGTTTATCCTGTCCCCTATGCGCGGCAAATGACCTCCATGCTGCGCGATGTTATTGACAGCGGCACCGGGCACGGCGCGCGTCTCGGCAAACGCCAAGCGGGCGGCAAAACGGGCACGTCACAGGATTACCGCGATGCGTGGTTCGTTGGCTTTACGGCGCAGATGACAACGGGCGTCTGGCTCGGCAATGATGACAACACCTCCATGCGCAAGGTGACAGGCGGCCTGCTGCCTGTCGACATCTGGAAAGCCTATATGAAAGATGCCCATAAGGGCCTTCCGAATGTGCCGCTTTCAGCCCCCGACCCGAATATTGACGACAATCGCGCCAAGGAACTTGCGGCCTTTTACGAGGACATGAGCCTTGCCTTCATTGGCGAGCGCGACGCTGCAGCGGGCGGGTCCTCTACGGGACGAAGCGCGGGGCGTTGACCTCAAGGTGACCCTAACCTGACCCAAACCTGACCCAAACCTGACAAAGACTTAATTCGCGATTCAGTCATCGTTAAGTCTATCGCTACCATGTTGGGTCTTCAGAACTTAGGCAACGCCTGGATTAAACTTATGGCAAAGACATCATTGGCGCGAGGCAGCGCAGTATTTTTGACAGCGTTCGTAACGGCGAGTTTTGCCTTTGCAGCGCCGGAGTCTGGCCAAACTCCAATCGGCACATTTGACGAAAATGACGGAACCTATGCGGTTGAAACCGTCTTCTCTATGGAAGCGTGCACGCAGCTCTGTCAGGCAGATCGCCCGACTTGCCGCGGCACAGTCATCTATCAAGCCGATGTCACCAAGCCCGAAATGCAATGCCGCCTGAACAATGGTTTTGGAGACAAGCCCGCCTTCCCGCGCACTCCCCCTGAAACGCTCGACTTCGACAAAGCCTTAGCAGATTTGAACGCCTATCGCATTTCGAAAAACCTGCCGGCCCTGACCTATGATGAACGTCTTAACCGGGCCTCCGAAGTGCATGCCCGCGATCTCGCGACGGCAGGCATCATCAGCCATACAGGCACGGATGGATCAGGTCACGGGGACCGTGTTCAACGCCAAGGCTATTACTTCTCCATCGCAGGGGAAAACGTCGCCACGGGCCAGATGTCCTGGGATGACGCCTTTGAAGCGTGGAAGAAATCTCCGGGTCATAATGAAAACTTGCTGCGCGATGACGTCAGTGAATTTGGCTTGGCCCTCATCTATGAACCCACGACCACCTATTCGACCTATTGGGCAATGCTGGTCGCGCATCCACTTGAGGAACCCTATTCCGCCGACGCGAACTAGCCGCTACCCTGCTCGTATGAGCGAAGCATCAAAGACTGTGATTCTGGCAGATTGGGGCAATAGCTCCGGTCGGCTTTTTTGCGTTAGAGGGGCAGGTCTAGAGCCCGACATACTCGACATGCAACGTATCACGGGCACGAAAGACACCACCGAATTCGCGCGTATTTTCACGGCAGCGTCCAAACGCTGGGTCAAAGAATATGGCGTAACAGAAGCC
>CAZSKH010000030.1:0-10718 GCA_964607395.1 uncultured Algimonas sp. | reverse complement strand
ACAGCGGAGTTTAGTCTCGGCGTGGAAGCTATGCAGCGAAGCCCGCGTCCCGCCCTTACCCATATGTTGATGTCTGTCCGCAACCTTCAGATATCAAAAGAGCTCGCCGCCAGCCGGTCCGCAGATTATTTATCAGGTCTGCTCATTGGCGAGGATTGCGCTGCCGCCTTGGACATCCTGCCCGCTGGCCCTATCCACATTATCGGCGATGGCGGCGCAGCGGCGCGTTACGCCCGCACTCTGTCGCTGATGAACCGGGAGATACACATCCATGATGGAGATGCCTGCGTCATTGCAGGCCTGCAAGCCGTTCGTCTTTAGACGCGCGCCCTAAAACCGCATTGCCCGCACATCATCAATGCTCTGTTTCATAGATGCTCGATATGGCGCTGGCGGACTATCATGCTCGATGACGAAATACTCCATGCCGGACACATCATTCAAAGCAAAATAATCCTCGAATGGGATATCCCCCTCGCCCACATTGACCATGATCTCTTTGCCAATGGCGTCATAATCTCGGCTATTGCGATAGAGCGCTGGATCGCCTTTCATGTCCTTGATGTGACACATTTTAAAGCGTCCCGGATTGGCGCGCATTAATGCTGGAATATCTTGCTGCGCTAAATATGCCCAAAAGAGATCCAGTTGAAATTCGAAAATATCAGGGTCGGTTTGACTCAACAGAATATCATAGCCTGTTTGCCCACCGCCCAAATCATCAAATTCAAATTGGTGATTGTGATAGGCCAATCTAAAGCCTTCTTCACGCGCTTGACGTCCGCGCTCATTGAACGTTTTCGCGAGCATCGTGTAGCCCTCGACAGAGCGGTATTCATCCCCAATCCACGGCATCACCAAATAGTCTAAATCAAGAGCTTTGGCGGCCCTTACCGCGCCGGCAAAATCGTCTTTTACATTATTCACATCATAGTGGGAACCGGGGGAATAAAGGCCTGCATCCGTAATCATCTTGTGCAGATCTTCTGTGGTACGGTCTGCAAAATTACGCTCGTTCAACTCCACATAATCATAGCCTAGGTCTTTCAGCATGGCTAAAGTTCCGACCGGGTCGGGTTCAAATATTTCCCTCAGCGTATATGTCTGCAACCCCAGCGTTTTTAGCTGGCGGGACCCGATATTCATCACAGGGCTGGTGGCGCATGCAGAAATTCCAACGGCGGCGGCACCCGCCCCTAATACAAATCGTCGTGACAACATCACAGCTCTCCTCTTTCAATTAAATCGGCAGCGTAATTCGCGGCGCGCGCCGAAAGCGCCATATAAGTTATAGATGGGTTCTGAATGGCAGATGAGGTCATACACGCCCCGTCAGTGATGAATAAGTTCGGGATATCCCAGGCTTGGTTCCACGCATTCAACACGCTGGTTTTCGGATCGCGCCCCATACGCGCCGTGCCCATTTCATGGATGCGGTTGCCGGGCGCAGTGGGTTTAATTTCGCTGCGGCGAATATCGCGGAAGCCAGCCTTTGTCAGAATATCAAAACCATCGTCTGAGCCCGCTTGTAAAAGCGCGAGTTCATTGGGACCGTGGCTCGCATTCATATGTGGAACGGCCAATCCCCATTCGTCTTTTGTGTTGGACAATGTCACACGGTTCTCGGGATTTGGTAGGACCTCGGCATAAGTATCAAGCGTAATGCTCCACCCTCCGGGCGTTGCTTGTTGTGTCTTATAATCTGCGCCAATCCCTGCATTATTTGGGTTCCAGCTTCCGCGGTTTGTGTAGACCTGAAACGCGAAACTGCGCTTATAATCCTCCGTATATTCGGGATAATTCCGATAGCGCGGAATGTAACCGCAAGCTGGTCGGCGGCCGTAATAATGACGGTCTTCAAGCCCATCAATATTCGCATAGACCTGCGCCCCCGCGACATGATCCATCAGGTTTCGTCCAACTTGGTCCGATGTATTTGCGAGGCCTGTCGGGAATTTCTCCGATTTGGAATTCAGTAAGATGGAGGCTGTCGGAATCGCCGACGCATTTAGGAAGATGACCTTGGCCGTATAGGTCTTCGCAGCTTTCGTAACGCGGTCAATGACCCGCACGCCGGACACGTTTCCGGTCGTATCATCATAAACAAGACTATGGACGATGGAGTCAGGCTTGAGCGTCAGATTTCCCGTGTTGCGAGCGGCCGGAAGCGTTGCAGAATTAGAGCTGAAATAGGCCCCGAATGAGCACCCCCGGAAGCAGTGATTACGCGCCTGACATGGCCCCCGCCCCAAAGCCAAATGTTCCTCAGTCGCGCGTTTCAAATTCGCGACTCGCGCGACCATCATCGTCCGGTCCGGAAAATGTTCGGCCATTTTAGATTTCAATAATTCTTCGGCGCAATCCATCTCAAACGGCGGTAGGAATTTTCCATCCGGCAATTGACCCAACCCCTCCTTAGATCCGGACACGCCGACAAACTCTTCGACCTTGTCATACCAAGGTTCGATGTCAGCATAACGAATAGGCCAATCTACGCCCACACCATCTGCTTTATTTGCGCCGAAATCATGGTCGGAAAAGCGGAACGACATGCGCGCCCAGAGCAAAGACCGCCCGCCAACATGATGTCCGCGCAGCCATTCATACTGTGTCCCCGGCGCGGTGGTGTATGGATAAATTCGGTCATTCGCCCAGAGGTGCTTTGTGCTCTCAAAGAACACATAGACATCCTTTTGGATTTTGTAATCCCTGTTCGCTTCTTCTGGACGCACACGGTCGAGGAACGTCTTATCCCACGGGTCCAGCATATCTGTGTAATCTTTTGCCGGGTCAATATCTGGGCCGCGCTCCAGAACCAGCGTCTTTAATCCACGCTCACATAGTTCTTTCGCCGACCATCCACCGGACATGCCCGACCCGACAACGATGGCGTCAAAGTCAGTCACTAAATCTTACCGGCCTCATAGAAATCAGCGGCATGTTTCGCGGCTTTCGCGGAGAGCGCCATATAGGTCAGAGATGGGTTTTGGCACGCCGATGATGTCATCGCGGAGCCGTCACTAATGAACAAGTTCGGGATATCATGTGTCTGGAGATATTTGTTCAGCACAGATGTTTTCGGGTCGCGGCCCATACGTGCCGTGCCCATTTCATGAATGGCGTTACCTGGACGAGAAGGCTGCACGTCGTAATCTTCGGAACTGCGAATATCGACGGCGCCTGCCGCCTTTAGGAGCGCGACTGTGTCTTTTGACGCTTGCTTAATGAGGTTGATTTCATTCTGCCGCATGCGCGCATCGAACAGTGGCAGAGGCAATCCCCACTGGTCTTTTTTGGTCGGATGCGGCGTGACGCGGTTACGTTCATCCGGCAATATTTCGCCAAATGCGCCCATGGACATGTACCAATCCCCCGGCGTTTGGTTGGAGGCTTTGAAGTCTTTCCCGACCCCGGATTTATCGCCGCTCCAGCCACCGCGATGAACACCCCCTTGATAGCCAAAACCGCGCACATATCCGTCGCCATCTTCCGTGTGGTTTCGAAAGCGCGGAATGTAAAATCCGTTCGGACGGCGGCCATAGGTCGTTTTGTCTGCAAGCTCAGGCGTCATCGGAATGCGCCCACTACCCCATGCGCCGCCAACATGGTCCATCAGATTTCGTCCAACCATGCCAGAACTATTGGCGAGACCATTTGGATTTTCGGCCGATTTCGAATTTTGCAAAATCAGTGCTGACGCAATCGCGGAAGCATTTAGGAAAATGATGTTTGCTGTGACAGTCTTCGTCGCTTTGGTATTGCGGTCGATAATGCGGACGCCCGTGACGCGGTTCGTTTCCGCGTCATGTTCCAACTCAGCGACAATTTGGTCGGTCATCAACGTCAGATTTCCTGTCCGTTCCGCCGCTGGCAGCGTTGCAGAAACAGAGCTGAAATAGGCCCCGAAGGAACAGCCCTTATGACACTTATTTCTGACCTGACAGCTCCCGCGGCCGAGCGCCTGTTGCTCTGGCGTGGCGCGGCGCAGGTTGGCGCAGCGCCCGTGGATCATCCGGCGTTTTGGGAATTTCGCTTCAATGCGGTCACGGGCGAGTTCCTCGCCGCAAGTAAATTCGAAGACAGGCAGGAATTTACTGTCAGGTAGAATCTCCAAGCCTTCCGCCTGCCCTGAAATGCCTGCAAATTCCTCGACATGATCATACCACGGCGCGAGGTCTTCATAGCGGATTGGCCAATCCACGCCGTGCCCATCCGTTTTATTCGCCAGAATATCAATCTCTGACAGGCGGTAACTCTGCCGTGCCCACATGAGGGACCGCCCGCCAACGTGATAGCCTCGCCGCCACGTATATTCTGTCCCCTCGGCGGTCTCATAAGGGTGCTCACTATCCTTGACCCACCAATGTTTCGTATCCGCCGACCAATTATAAATTGAAGACTGAATGGCGTAATGTTCTTTTTCTTCGGACTCATGGACTTTGTTCAAATTGGGATAATCCCACGGATCAATCATATCCGTGTAATCTTCCGTTGGCTTTGTGCTTTTGCCGCGTTCAATCACGCAGACCTTTAGGCCGCGCTCGCAGAGCTCTTTGGCAACCCAACCGCCGGACATGCCGGACCCCACAACAATCGCGTCGAAATCAGCCATTAAAGAATACCTTCTTGCAATAAGTCCGCTGCATGGTTTGCGGCACGCGCCGAGAACGCCATATAGGTCAGGGATGGATTTTGCACCGCAGACGAGGTCATAAAAGACCCATCTGTGATGAATAGATTTGGAATATCGTGCGATTGGTTCCACCCGTTCAGCACCGAAGTTTTTGGGTCACGGCCCATACGCGCTGTGCCCATTTCATGTGTTCTAACTTTGAAAATGCCTGAATCCTCACTGGGTTTTTGCGCTTCGTATAGCCCGTCAAAACCCGCGGCTTTCAAAATATCAATCGCGTCCTGATGCGCGGCTTTCATGATAGCTTTCTCATTAGGTCCCAATTTCAAGTCAATAACCGCTATCGGCAGCCCCCATTTGTCAGTTTTCGTTTTATGAGGCCGAACCGTATTGTTGGGATTAGGCAAGCACTCACCAAAGGCATCCAGCATGATACCCCATGGACCGGGCGAGCGGTTGGCCGCTTTGAACCCTTCGCCAACGCCGGCGGGAGAGCCCCAGCCTCTGCGCCCGGAATAGACCTGAAAACCCCAGCCGCGTTTATAGCTTTCTGTTTGCTTCGGGTAATTACGATAGCGCGGGATATAGGCCCCAATGGCACGGCGTCCCGTGACATATCGGTCCAAATGCCCCGGAACATGCGCGCCAACTTGCGAGCCCCCAATGTGGTCCATCAGATTGCGTCCGAGTTGGTCGGAGCTATTGGCCAGCCCTGTTGGGTGTTGTTCGGTCGCGGAATTTTGCAATATCAGTGCTGTGCCAATCGTAGAGGCATTCACGAAAACGATCTTGGCCGTATGTGTCGCGCCTAAACCCGTTTCCGTATCGAGGGTTTCAACGCCTGAAACCCGGTTACCGACAGGGTCGTGTATCAATTTTGACACGACCGCGTCGGGAATTAGGGTCAGATTTCCAGTGCGCTCGGCAGCGGGCAAAGTTGCGGAGTTTGAGCTGAAATAAGCGCCGTAAGAACAGCCATGATGACATCTGTTGCGCGCCTGACACGGTCCACGCCCCAACGCCGTTTGTTCTTCGGTTGGTTTCGTCAGATGCGCCACGCGGCCCATAACCAAATGCCGTTCAGGAAAATTTGCTTTCAGTTTCTCTTTCAGGTCCAGTTCCGCGCAAGTATGTTCAAAGGCTGGCTGGAAATGCTCCCCATCCGGCAGTTGCGGCAAGCCATCCCGGTTTCCCGCAATGCCTGCAAATTTTTCAACATGGTCATACCAAGGCGCGATATCATCATAACGCACAGGCCAATCAACGCCTTCGCCGTCAACCTTATTCACTTCAAAATCATAAGCGGAAAAGCGGTAACTCGCGCGCCCCCACAGCAGCGACCGTCCGCCCACATGTGCGCCGCGACGCCATGTAAAGCTCTGGTTATTGGGCCTCTCATAGGGTTGGTCACTATCCGTCATCCAGAGGTGACGATTGCTTTCTTTTTGCGCGTAACTGAGCCCTGTGATTGAAAAATCGCGTTTCTTTACATCATTAGAAATTCGATCAAAATGGGTTGTTTCCCAAGGGTCGAGAAAGTCAGAATAATCGCGCTCGGGCTTTGTTAGTTTACCGCGTTCCAGCAGGCAAACCTTCAAACCCCGCTCGCATAATTCTTTCGCAACCCAGCCTCCGGATATGCCGGACCCGACGACAATGGCGTCGAAATCCGCCAATTAAATCTCGCCGGCCTTCATGAGTTTCGCAGCATGGTCAGCCGCACGTGCGGAGAAGGCCATATAGGTGATAGAAGGATTTTGGCAACCGCCAGAGGTCATAAATGACCCATCCGTGACAAACAGATTGGGAACATCCCAGCTTTGATTAAACCCGTTCAGAACGGATGTTTTTGAATCGCGGCCCATGCGAGCCGTTCCCATTTCATGAATACCGTCGCCCGGGGGTGTGCCGATATCCGTTTCGGGGTCAGCGCCGCTAACATTCGTACATCCGGCTTGACGCAACATGTCCTGCGCGTCTCTAGCCGCTTGTCGCACAAGCGCGATTTCGTTGTCACGGTGTTTGGCGTCTAAAATCGGAACCGGGAACCCCCATTTGTCTGTCTTGTTTTCATGCAAACGGACATGGTTTTCAAAATTCGGTAAGATTTCAGCGAAGCCGACGAGGCTAACCCACCAATCGCCCGGTGTTTGATTAGACGTTTTATAGTCTGCGCCAATACCGGCCGAATTTGATGACCCTTGCCAATTGCTACGGCCTACTCGGCCTTGGAACCCAAATCCGCGCACAAAGCCCTCGCCCTCTTCCGTGTGGTTACGGAAGCGTGGAATATAAATGCCATTGGGACGGCGACCATAGTAATATTTGTCTTCCATCCCCGCCATCCGGCCAGAGGTGCGAGCGCAAATAATATGATCCATGAGATTATGACCAACTTGACCCGAACTATTCGCCAAACCATTCGGCATGGATGCAGATTTCGAATTCAACAAAATCATCGCTGTCGGGATCGTGGATGCGTTTAAAAACACAGTCCGCGCGGTGATGGACACGGCTTCATTCGTCTGGGTGTTGACGCCCTTGATGCCTGTCACGCGTTTTGTTTCGGGATCATAATCCAACTCATGGACCGCAAGGTCATGGATCATCGTGAGATTACCTGTGCGCTTCGCCGCGGGCAATGTCGCGGAGTTAGAGCTAAAATAGGCGCCATATGAACAGCCGCGGAAACAATGGTTGCGCGCCTGACATTTACCCCGACCCAGAGCGATCTGCTCAGCCGTTGGCTCAGTTAAATTCGCAACACGTCCGGGAATAAGCTTACGTCCGGGAAACTTGGTTTCGATTTGTTTTTTGAGTTCAACTTCACCACAGGTTAAATCATGCGGCGGCTGGAAGACGCCGTCTGGCAGAATTTCCAAACCTTCCTCAGATCCCGATATTCCTGCAAAACGCTCGACGTAATCATACCAGGGCTTGATGTCGTCATAGCGGACAGGCCAATCGACACCATTGCCGTCTTTTTTATTGGCTTGGAAATCAATCTCGGAGAAACGGTAAGTCTGACGCCCCCACATAATCGACCGCCCGCCCGTATGGTGGCCCCGACGCCATTTGTAGCGCTGACCTTCTGGCACGATGTAAGGATGCTCGTTGTCTTTGACCCAGAATTGTTTCGTATAATTGTGGAACGCATAGACTTCGCTTTGGATCGGGTAGTCTTCTTTGGTCTGTTCGCTTTTCCAATTCAGGTGCTCATGTTCCCAAGGCTCTTGAAAATCAGTATAGTCTTTTTCAGGTATAATCTCGCGACCGCGCTCAATGACGCAAACTTTGAAACCCTTTTCACACATTTCTTTTGCGACCCAGCCGCCAGACATGCCGGAGCCTATAACGATTACATCAAAATCAGCCATGACTTAAGTCGCCCATGTTTTAGGAAATTCGGAGAGCGGAACACAGCCGCGCCATTCACCGGGAACAGCTTCATAGGCCAGCTCTTCAGTCGCCCCGGGCTCGCTCATATAATAGGCCGTCGCGATGGTGGATTTCATGCTTTTGTAGAAATCGTCAAATCCCGCTTCTGCATAAGCTTTCGCATCATATTTCCCGAGCAGATTTGCTTGCTGAGACGCCGCCATTTTAGCGAAGGCCTGCCCGCCGGATTTGATGAAATGCTGCTCTAAATTATCGAGCCCACCGCGCCAATAGGCCCGGTAATTATCATCTCCCCATTCCGTGAACAAAGATTGGATGACCGCAGGCACACCCGCCTCAACAGCTCCGGCTGTTTCTGTTTTTGGGATAATGGTTTGGGCCAAAGCAGAGACAAGTGCCATTTCAGACGCCAGGAGCTTGGGTGCAGAAGAGAGCTTTTTGGGCGCGGCTTCGCTAGACCCGCCCTCAGCCTTACAGGCGGCTAAAGCCCCGGCAGCTGAAATCGCCAAAAGCGTTTTCAGCGCATCCCGGCGCTGCATCATCGTAAAATCAGTCATGCGTTGTCTCCTTGGCGAAGGTTTTTCTAACCGCGAATAGGATGCCAAACGCGACGGTAAGAACAATTGGGAAGATTAGAATTTTACCTAATGTATCTTGTCCCGCCGCAAGTGTGACAGCTGTCCCGTCTAGCCCGGCTTCTTGTGCTTTGAGTGTTGCACTATCTATCCAGCGGCCAATGACGGGTGTCCACATAGACAGACCTAGCATACCAGCTCCGCCGACAATCGACATGCCTAACGCTCCTGTCTTGGGAAGATACTCGGCAACAAACCCAATCATGGTCGGCCAGAAATAACAGACACCAATCGCAAACACGATGGCGGCGACATAGGTCATCCCGCCAGTCGCAATCGACAAGAGGAACACGCCCAAGGTCGTCACGACCGCAGAGAATAAAAGCACACCAATCGGGTTCAGCGCATGGACAAGCGGCCCCGCAAAATAGCGACCCACAGCCATCAATCCCGTCACAATGGCAAGAATGACAAGCGGGTTAGCACCGGAGCTTTCCAAGAGAGACCCAACCCATTGCTGCGTCCCAAGCTCGGTCGTTGCTGTAATCGTCATCAATATCGCCATGACAATAAAGAGAGGCGTCAGCATAGCGGCAAAGTTTTTGCCCGTATCTGTTTCGTCTGATTTATCGAGCGTCACATCCGGGAACTTCGTGGTGAAAATCATCCAGCCATAGATCAGCGTCGGAATGATCATCACGCCGATTTCGAGTTGCCAAGTTGGTCTCCCCTCCCCGCCAAATAGGGATTTTACAGCCAGAGCCGCAAGCGAGCCCACCACAATTCCGCCAGGGAACCAGACATGAAACTTGTTCAACATGGTCGTCTTATTGTTCGAATACATCGACGCGATCATCGGATTACAGGCCGCTTCCACTGCGCCATTTGCGAAACCAACAAGAAATGTCGAAATAATAAGCCCCCAGAACCCACCAGCGAAAATGGTGAGGGTCAGCCCTAAAAGGTGCCCCAAAAAGGCAATAATCATAATCAGGCGCGGCCCCACAGAATTATAGATTAGCCCGCCGATAACGGTGGCTGCCGGGAAACCGATAAAGGCCATCGCCGCCGTCCAACCCAATTGCTCTTTCGTCAGGGCGAATTCAGTGCCGAGATCATTGAGCATACCGGCGCGAATAGCAAAGGTCATCGCCGTCACGCAAAGCGCAACACAACTCAGTACGAACAAACGTTTTGCGGGTAGATCGGCCCCTTGGCCCTCCGCTGTGACTGCTACCATGATATTCCCCTTTTTATGCCGCAGGTTTTCCTGTCAGCGAACGTGTTTCTAAGCCAAGCCCAACATGCGGCGATTGCTTTCTTTGTCGGCTGCGCCGCCCGCGAAATCATCAAACGCTTTGTCGGTGACGCGAATGATGTGGTCTTTGACGAATTGCGCACCTTCGCGTGCGCCGTCTTGATTATGCTTAAGCGCACATTCCCACTCAACAACAGCCCAACCATCAAAGTCATTGGCGGCCATTTTTGAGAATATTCCTTTGAAATCAATCTGGCCGTCACCGAGAGAGCGGAACCGTCCCGGACGATCCACCCAGCCTTGATATCCGCCATAAATACCGGACCGTCCATTCGGACGGAATTCCGCGTCTTTCACATGGAACATGCGGATACGGTCTTTGTAGATGTCGATGAAATCGAGATAATCCAGCTGCTGCAAGATGAAATGCGACGGATCATAGAGGATGTTACAGCGCGGGTGATTATCTACCTGCTCCAAGAACATTTCAAATGTGATCCCATCGTGGATGTCTTCACCCGGATGAATCTCATAACAGACGTCAACGCCTTCGTCTTCATAATGATCTAGGATTGGACGCCAGCGCCGCGCAAGTTCCGCGAAACCTTCTTCAACCAATCCGGCAGGCCGCTGCGGCCAAGGATACATAAAGGGCCACACCAATGCGCCTGGAAAACTAACGCTGCGGTCGAGGCCGAGGCGGCGCGAGGCCGTCGCCGCATATTTAACTTGCTCTACGGCCCATTCCTGACGATCCGAGGGCTTGCCGTGCAAATGCGCAGGCGCGAACGCATCAAAGGCTTCGTCATAGGCGGGATGAACCGCGACCAACTGACCTTGAATATGTGTAGAC
>CAZSKH010000029.1:8443-13996 GCA_964607395.1 uncultured Algimonas sp. | reverse complement strand
CGACATTGTCCTTCGCGGATCTTACACTGAAGACATTCGCCGTCCTGACTTCACTGACATTACAGCGGCCAGAACCTTCCCGGACTTTGGGGGCGTGAATGGTCTATCAGATGGTGGTAACCCATTCTTGGTGCCGGAAGAGGTTCAGAGCCTTGATGCTTCTATTGATTGGTATTTTGCACCTGAAGCTGTGTTGACTCTCGGGGTCTTCCGTAAAGAGCGTGAAGGTCTATTTGGACAAGCTATCGATCAGCCGGATGAAACGGGCGGACTTCGCGATGTAACCGGCCCTGTCTGTGAAGGCGGCGGTATTTTCTCTCCGGGAACATCCTCTGGTATCTTCGGGAATAATGATGAGGTTGGTGTTTGTGTTGGTAACCGCACAACGTTCAACTCTGACAATGAAACCATTCAAGAAGGCGTCGAAGTTGCCATCCAATATAACCTTTCAGCTTGGGAAGATCAGCTCGGATTTGCCTCCGGTTTTGGTGTGTTGGCTAACTACACATATCAAGATGAAACAAATAATACCGGCTTCGTCCCTGTTTCAGGGAACCGAAACAATGTTATTTTCGCGGCTCAAGGTCTTCCGAGTTCCACGCGTGAACAGGCTACATTGTTGAACCTTTCCAACCATGCCTACAATATCACAGGCTATTACGAGAAATACGGCATCTCTGCACGATTGCGTTATACATGGCGTGATGCTTTTGCGACGGATGATCTGCCGGGAACGGCTAACTCCTTCACACCGTTTGGTTTCAGAGGGATTCAAGAATCTCGTGGCCAGCTTAACGGTAGCCTGAGCTATGAGGTCATTGATGGCCTTACGCTCCAGGTTGACGCAGTTAACCTGACCGAGTCGTCTTCAGATGTCTTCTGTGTGAGTGATGGTGACCTCTTGTGTTACCAAGGCATCACGGATCGCCGCGTTATCTTCGGGGCCAGCTATACTTTCTAAAACCCGAGCGCCGTAAACCGGCGCTTAGGCAACATAGAGAAACGCCTAACTTTTGTTGGGCGTTTTTTTATGCACGGATATAAGGCAAGGGTCACGCCGCAGGAAAGGTAGGTGGAAACTCTTATGGGCGGTCTCACCGACCGGAACATGCACACCGAAAGAGGGGGCCTTTTGCAAGGCCATCCGGAAACGCGCGCGTCCAATTCAGGCTTTAAGAGGTTTGACGTCACTACAAATATGTCAACGGGGAGTGATGTTCGTGCTGATGGCTCGACGCATGTGTCTAGCCTGTCCGGATTACAGCGACACGGACATACGTGCATGCAAACGGCTCTCTTCATGAGGTCTGCCGGGGCCTGCGTACTGGGGCTTATCGAAACCAGAGCCCCTCAAAGTCAAGGCTATGATGTCGCAACATCAGTATTGCGCTATATATTATATATAGAATGGAGTTTTTTGGGGTCGGAATTAAATCCCAAACGGCCGCCATTGTTTAAAGGCTTGCAGCTTGCCTTTGGATCAGTGCGCGAAGGCCGCGCACTGATAAAATGAATCAAATTCGACTTACTTCTTCAGCTTTACAAAGTAATCGAAGATTTCAGGCACATTGCCATCGCCCATGCCAGCATCAACGGCGGCTTGCAGGCTTTTGGATGTCGCTTCCGCAACTAAGGATACGGAGCCGAGGTCGGAGACCATCTGCGCGAAATATCCCAAGTCCTTATTGGCGTTGTTAATGGAGAAGCCTAAATCGCTGACGCCGTCGACGGCGTAGTTTTTGCAGAACTTCATGAACGGCGAATTGGACGGGCCGGATGACATGATATCATAAAGCTGCTGACGATCGACGCCGGCCAGCTCCGCTGCGGCAAAGGCTTGCGACATGGCGGTCACGGTTGTCATGCCCATGAAGTTATTGATGAGCTTGGTTGTATGGCCCGCGCCGAGTTTGCCGAGATAGAAAACATTTTCGCCTTGCTCCTTGAGCATGGACTCATATTTGTCGAATGTGGCTTTGTCGCCAGCCGCCATAATGTTCAGCAAGCCGTCTTTTGCATGGGCGGGTGTCCGGCCAAGCGGGGCGTCAATCATGCCGACGCCCTTTTTCGCGAGGTCAGCGCCAATTTTTTGGGTTGATGCGGGGATAGATGTTCCGAAGTCAATCAGGACAGAGCCTTCCTTGATACCGGCCAACACGCCGTCATCACCGTAAACGATTTTCTCAACGACAGCAGATGTCGTGAGGCAGAACTGAACAATGTCACTTTTCTCGGCGAGCTCTTTTGGTGAGCTGGCCTGTGTGGCGTTTCCGCGCGCCAAAACAGTATCCACGGCATCTTGGTTTAGGTCTATAACAACGACCGGGAAGCCGCGCTTTTGTAGGTTCTCGACCATATTGCCGCCCATAAGGCCCAGACCGATAAAACCAATTGTTGGTTTCGACATATTTCTAACTCCAGAAAAATTGGTATACACTTTGGCCAGTGCAGTTTGGCCAAGACTCTGGAATTATCTATACCAATGAAGAATGCAGTTAAAGGTCCAAAATTGCGTTCGAACCCTTTTTAGTGGAGGGGCCTCAAAGCCGTCAATATTTCGGCGAAGAGGCTAAGAAAATTAAGTTTTACAGGGCTGTTACGGTGGCTTTAATTTGGTTGACGCGAGGATAGGTTGGCCCTCACAAGCTGAAAACTTCGTCACCAAAATGGGCATTCTTGTCATATTCTCGGCCTCGGGGGCCGTCCTGCTCCAGAAATGGGGGGAGTGTTGCAAAAATGATTGGTCTGACCAATAAAAGCACTTTGGTATGAATTTGAGGTTGACGCGCTCGGCCCAGTTGGTTCAAGCTTAGAGAAAAAATATAGAATTGACATCATCAAGGGGATCTCAAGATGGACAACACTTCGCCAACAGGCGTGAAATTTTCGCGCATTCATCTAGGCCTGCGAAAAAGCTTTGCAGCATCAACATCTGTTTTGGCTATGGGCCTGATGGCACAGCCGGCGCTTGCGCAAGATGCTGATGGCGACACGATTGTTGTCACAGGCTCCCGCCAGGTTATCCAAGATGCCATCGCGCTCAAGCGAGAAAATACGCAGATCGTTGACGGTCTATCCGCAGATGAAATCGGCGATATCCCGGCGCTTTCTATTGGTGAAGCGCTTGAGAACATCACAGGTGTTGCCTCGCATCGTGAAAATGGCGGCGCGACAGAGGTGTCTGTTCGGGGTCTTGGGCCATATCTCTCCTCTACCGTTGTTAACGGCCGGGTCGCGACCAACGGGTCCGGTGACCGGTCCGTCAACTTCTCACAATTTCCATCAGAGCTGGTCAATAAGCTCGCTGTTTTCAAAACGCAGGAT
Source organism: uncultured Algimonas sp. (assembly GCA_964607395.1). Taxonomy (GTDB): domain Bacteria; phylum Pseudomonadota; class Alphaproteobacteria; order Caulobacterales; family Maricaulaceae; genus Litorimonas. Next base: position 10,672 of record CAZSKH010000029.1, on the reverse strand, counting down.
GCCAGCCAAATTGAAGGCGGGGTTGCGGGGCAAATTCAAATTGAGACAATTAAGCCGCTGGATTACGGAAAGCGCCGTATTCAGTTTGAGGCGAAGGGGAATGTGAACCCGGATCAATTGAATCAAGCGGACACGGAAGCCGGAGATTTTGGATACCGCTTGACGGGCAGCTACACGGATCAATTTGAACTTGGAAATGGCGATATTGGCTTTTCACTTGGTGTTCAAAAAAGTGATATCTCACAGCCGGAAGCCGAATCGCGCCAGACAGGCCCGACAAGTAACTCGCGTCCTGCCTGTGTCATTTCTAACGGTTTAGCATCTTATCTAGAGCCGCAAACAAACGGCACAGCCACTGGCTTTTCTAACAACCCTGAAACGCGCCGTCGCGGCGATGATGATTGTGATGATGTAAACGTCGAAGGTTTCGACCTGAGCGATACGAGTGGCAGCGCGAGTCCGACGGCCGCCGAATTGGCAGGCTTCCGGAACGGGAGTGGCTCTCGCGTAGAAGGCTTTGATACATCTCTGGGTGACAATGGTATTCGTGCCGATGGCAACGCGCCTTTCGTTTTTGCGCCATCTCAGCGTCACTTCCGTCAAAATGATACGCGTGATGAACGCGATTCTGTCTTTGGTGCGGTGCAATGGGCCCCGTCTGACGCATTGGATATTAATTTGGATGTTCAATATTCAGAGCGGACGCAATCCGAGCAGCGGAATGACCTGACTTTTAATGGCGGTCGCCGGAATGATACGAGTTTGAACATCATTGAGAATGGTCAGACTGTCAGCACAACGTCACTCGACTCGCTCGTGACAACCCCTCAGGGCGGTATTTTACGTGCCATAACCGATAACTCGATTGAAATTCAGGGTGGCGATTACCAGAGAAAAGAAACTTATCTCGGCGGGGGCTTGAACATTGATTATGATGTGTCTGATCGTTTGTCAGTGTCGGCGGATGCAGCCTACTCTAAAACGCGCCGCGATGAGCGGGCGTTTGAATTCCGTATTCAGTCCAATCGATCCCCCGTTATTGAATTTGATCAGCGTAATAGTGATGTGCCGCTCTACACGCTTCATAGCGAAGAATTTGACGTAAATGACCCCAGCAATTTTGTAGATCGTCTGCGTGTTCGTATCGATAATGACCTAGAGCGTGAAAACACAGTGACGTCCGGTCGTTTGGATTTCAATTATGATCTCGGCGAAGGGTTTTTCAAAACCATCGAAGGCGGCGTACGCTATGCTGAGCAAGATTATCTAAGCCTGGGCGGCGGCATCGATTCTGATGATCCATTTGATTTCACAACAGGCCGAACGACGTTTGAAATTGAAGATAACCGCGATTTGGAAATCCAAAGCCGACAAGTGTTCGATTCAAACACCGATTTGTATGAAGTCTATATTGGCTTCATTGGTCAGGTGAACCAAGCCTGTTTCAACGGCACAATTAATGATGACGGAACATTCCAAAATGACTTTGTTGAAGATGATTTCCTCAGCACGTTGCGGGACGGCGAAGATCTTGTCACCAACACGTTCTTTGATGATGATGGGAATTTGCAAAGCATCGGAACAAACTCCTTCGCGACCTTCGACGCACGTTGCGTGACTGACACGTCTGTTGGCCTGATAAACGGTATTTTAGACCAGATTAATGCTCAGCTTCTTGATCCGGGTATCAATGATCTTCCCGGTGATCGTGTGGGCGTTATTCCGGCTCTCAGCACGGAAACTCCGGACCTCATCGAAGAGCGTACAAATACCGTTGATGTTAAAGAGACAACGTCCTCCGCATATTTGATGACAACATATGACGCGATGCTGGACAAGACCTTGCCTATTTCAGGCAATATTGGCTTGCGGTTGGTTCAAACCGATGTGACGTCGACCGGCTATCGTGAGGCGTTCTCGATCACTCAAGCTGCGGATGGCACGTTCTCATTCTCCCGTCCCGGCGGCGTTCAGCAAGTTCAGGAAAAGCACTCTTATACGCGTCTTCTTCCAAGCGCGAATTTGATTATGGATGTTGCTGATGACAAGATTGTGCGACTGGGTGTATTCCGCGCTATGTCTCGCCCTGATCCGCAGGACATGGGGTTCAGTCGAACTTTCCGCTTTAACTTCGATGAAGATGAGGGGCGGCGTCTTTAGACGACTTGCTCGGTAATATTTCCGGTAACGGTAACCCAAGCTTCGATCCGCTTATGTCATGGAACTATG
>CAZSKH010000029.1:5759-8433 GCA_964607395.1 uncultured Algimonas sp. | reverse complement strand
TGTGCGACTGGGTGTATTCCGCGCTATGTCTCGCCCTGATCCGCAGGACATGGGATTCAGCCGGACCTTCAACTTTAATTTTGATGAGGATGAAGGCGCGACGTCCTTGAACGATCTGCTGGGTAATATTTCGGGTAACGGTAACCCGAGCTTCGATCCGCTTATGTCATGGAACTATGATGCGAGTTTTGAGTGGTATCCGAATGATGACACCATTTTAGCCGTCGGTGGTTATTACAAATCGTTCCAGGGCGGCTTTGAGACCATCGTTCAATCTGAGACATTTGACATTAATGGTCAGGCTTTGGACCGCGATGTTACGGTCACGCAAACCAGTGATGATACAAGTACGCTTGTCGGTCTTGAGGTCACGGCGTCTCACGGCTTTACCTATCTACCTGGGCTTCTTAGCGGGTTAGGCGCAAAGATCAGCTATAACCACGTGCAATCAGATTTTGAATTTGAAGATAGCCGCTACGGTGATCGCTTCATCACGAATATTGATGGCACGACAACGCAAATTGCAGCGGGAATTATTGCGCCGGCGGGGCTTCCGGGTCTGTCTGAGAACACACTCTCGGCACAGGTCTATTACGGCATTGGCGGTTTGGATCTGGCGGTGAACTACAAATACCGCGATGAGTACTTCCAGCCATTTACCTCGGACGGAACGCGCCTTCGCTACGTCGGGGATGTGGGTGTTTGGGAAGCGCGGGCCTCCTATACAATTAACGACAACTTCCGCCTATCTGCTGAAATCATCAACATCGGAAGCGAGCCTAAAGAGCAATTCGCCTTTGTTAATGATGACCGGTATGAGATAAACGACTACGGTCCCCGGATATTCTTCGGCGTTCGCGGTCGTTTCTAGGGGGTCTGCGCGGCGCAGGCCGTTTATTTCTAGGCTATACCGATTTAAAAAAGACAGCGCTGTCAAATCTAAATCGGTATAGACATGTTTCGACGCCTTCGCCATAGTGCCGTAGCTGCAAAGCTGAGGCTGAAGGGGTTATAATATGTCAGAGCAGAGACTCTATCATACTGTCGCAAATAAAATATTGGAGATGATCGATTCCGGCGTGTTTCCGCCGGGGTCCCGTCTTCCCGGAGAGCGAGAGCTCGCCAAACGTTTCGGTGTCAGCCGTGTCTCCATTCGGGAAGCAGAGATCGCGTTGCAAGCGCAGGGCCGCGTGGAGATCAAAGTTGGCTCAGGCGTCTATATTCTCGACCAAACCAATCTGCCCGTTTATGGCCTACCGAAAGTGGGTCCTTTTGAGCTAACCGAGGCGCGCGCCTTATATGAGGGCGAATCTGCCGCTTTGGCGGCGACTATGATTACCGATCAGGAGCTCGAACATCTTCAACATTTGATCGACGTCATGAACGGTAAAGTGGAAGACGCGTTGAGTCCTGAAGAGGCGGATGCGGAATTTCATTTGACGATTGCCCGCTCGACGAAAAATCACGCCATTCTTTTCGTCGTCGATAGTCTGTGGAAAATGCGTACAGAGGCTGCCGTGCTTCAAGAGGTCTATAAAACAGCCTGTTCAAAAGATGAAAATACAGACCGTGATGACGAGCATGAAGATATTCTTGCGGCTCTTATCCGGCGCGACTCTGCTGGCGCGCGTCTTGCGATGCGGGCGCATTTCTCTCGGCTGATAGATGCGCTGCTGACAGAATCTGAAGAACAGGCTTATAAAGAGGTTCAGCGCAAGGCCTCCGAGAGTCGGTCGCGCTATACGATGTCGCAACAACTTCTCTAAAACATAATCATTAGACCAATTTAGTAAATTGGTTCGAAGTATTGGTTGACTTTCTCTGCCTATGTCGTGCTTAACATAATCAGCTTCGCCGTTTTATGACTCCAAAAAGGAGGTAAGCGGTTGTGTTATGACAGGGGATTGATTTTGACTCAGCACACACAAGGTTTTGGTCCACGCGCAGCTCGGCGGCCACTGGCTATGATTGGAGTGGCGTCGGCGCTGCTGCTCTCAACGGCGCTTGTTGGATGCGCGCCAACGGGCACTGAAACCGACCCGGCTGATAGAGCCCCGACCTCGCAAACGTCAACGTCGCAAACCTCAACTTCACAAAGTAGCGCCGAGCAAGAGGGACAAATTCTTGTCTCGACCCAAGACGAATATAAGGATGCCGTAAAATCTTTAGAGCCCGGCGACACCATCGTTCTCGCAAATGGTCGATGGGAAGATTTCGAAATTCTGTTTCAGGGGAAAGGCACGAAAGACGCGCCCATTCGCCTGCGCGGGGAAACGCCCGGCGAAGTGTTTTTGACAGGCCAATCCAATTTGCGTTTGGCCGGCGAATATCTCGAAGTCTCCGACCTTGTGTTTAAGGATGGCTATACCCCGACACAGGTCGTGGTGGCTTTCCGGCAAAACAAAGCTAATCTCGCGAATAATTCACGCGTCACCAATATCGTGATTGATAATTATAATCAGCCAGAGCGTTACGGCGTTGATTTCTGGGTCTTGATGTATGGCAAAAACAACCGCTTTGATCACAATCACCTCGTTGGAAAACGCAATCAAGGCGTGACGATGGCCGTGAAAATGGACACGGAAGACAGCCGTGAAAATAAGCATCGCATCGACCATAATTATTTTGGCCCGAGGCCGATCTTAGGATCGAATGGCGGCGAGACTTTGCGGAT
>CAZSKH010000029.1:4065-5659 GCA_964607395.1 uncultured Algimonas sp. | reverse complement strand
TTTGGCGGGGCTTTCGTCGTCATGAACGGTATCCCCAACGGCCCAATCAATCGGTATGATCCGGTTGTGGGCGGTGTGATTGAAAATAACAGCCTGATCAATAGTGACAATCTTCAACTCGGTGCGGGCAGCGATCCTGAGCGCTACGGTCCGCCAAAGGACACGACTTTTGTCGACAACCTGATTTACAATGAAGACGGACGCGATGTCTTTACCGTCTATGATGATATGTCCGGGATTGATTTCAACGGAAATGTGCTGGGCTCTATGGACCCGCCCGATTTTACAGGCGGATTTACCCGAGAGAAAGTTACGCTAAAGCGCGCCAAAAATGGTCTGATGTATCCCCAAGCGTCCATCACGGCCGGAGCAAGCCGAGATCTCAAGGTGACGACAAAGGATATGACGGGCGTATCTTGGTATCCAAAAACGGACCCTCTCGTGCCCTTCCAATCCGGTAAAACGACGCGAGTCAAAGCAGAGGAAGGGGCACTCTTCGCAGCGGTTCAATCAGCGGAGGCCGGCGATACCTTATTGCTTGGCGCAGGCGATTTCGTCGTTGGTAAGTTCCTAAAAATAAAAACACCGCTGACGATCAAAAGTAACGGGAATGCCAATATCAGTTTTGAACGATCTGCTCTTTTTGAAATTCTCGACGGCGGTAGTCTCCAGATTATGGGTTTGGATATTTCCGGTAAAGACGCGCCCGATTATAAGGGGAACGCCGTCATCAGAACCCAGCCCTATGCAATGCTACAAAATTACCGCCTTGAGATTCTGGACTCGAATTTCTCGGACCTCGACATCAATCAATCTTTCAATGTGATGACCGGGGCAAAAGGCACCTTTGCCGATAATATCTTGATTAAAGATTCCAATTTCGAGACGGTGTCTGGCGGCATATTGAAGCTGGACACAGAGAATGATGATTACGGTATCTATAATGCCGAATATCTCACGATTGAAAATTCGACCTTCAAAGATGTTGAGGGCGCATTGGTCGATTATTACCGCGGCGGCCGCGATGAAAGTACATTTGGACCGCATTTCAACATGACGGGGTCGCGCTTGGAAAATGTCGGCAAAGGACTGCGTAACAAATCCAAGGCCTCGATTCATCTCCACGGCGTGCAGGTCACCAATATCTCGGGTAACGTCTTTGACAGCGGTGCGCCTTTCCAAATCACCCACACGGTAAGTGAGCCCAAGACTAAGATATTCGAAAATGAATTTATCAAGACTGCCGCGCCCCGCGTGGTCGAGTTGAATAGCGGCTTAGAGCCAACCGCGGTTATCGAAAATAATAAGGGATTAAATCCGTAATGCGCCTTTCAATTTGCTTAATCTCCGCTCTCGCGCTGACGGCTGGCCTTGCGGCCTGCGCGCCGCAGAGTGGTTCGGATGCGTCCACGAAAATGACCGAATCAAAAACAACAAAATCCGGGTTCGACAGAACCCTAGCGCAGGCCCAGACCAAGGTGGACGCACGCCTCGGCGGCGCGTTAGATATACCGACGCCCCTTAATCCCGGCGGCGGCTATACGCATGAAACCCACAAGGCGAATGGGTTTTTGCTCTATGATGTCGGACAGCT